>NZ_JBFAJO010000027.1:0-115380 GCF_040655255.1 Kitasatospora sp. NPDC050463 | reverse complement strand
CGGGGCCGACAGATCCTGTTGAGGACCCGAGGTCAGTCAGCCCTTGGGTCAGACCCCACCGGAAAGCGCTCGTCTACATCCTCACTGTCAGCCCTGGAGGGCGGCGGCCTCCAGCTCCGCCGCCGGCACCAGGCCGGCCACCCTCGGGGGCTCGGTCGGCTCCAGCAGCCGGCTCGGGGTGCCGTCCACGCCCACCGGCAGGTCGCCGTCCAGGGTGATCCGGCGGACCAGGCGCGGCTCGTCGCCGTAGTCGTTGACGGCGTAGTGCTGGGTCGCGCGGTTGTCCCAGATCGCCACGTCGCCGACCTGCCAGTCCCAGCGCACGGTGTTCTCCAGCCGCTCCACGTACCGCTGGAACAGCGCGAGCAGGGCCCGGCTGTCGGCCCCCGAGACGCCCTGGACGCGCTGCGCGAACGCGCCCAGCAGCAGGGTCTTCTCACCGGTCACCGGGTGGACGCGGACCACCGGGTGCTCGGTCTTGAAGGCGGTGGAGACGAACACCTGGCGGAACAGCGCGGCGATCTCGGCGTTGTCCGCCAGCTCGGGCCGCAGCGCCAGGCTCGCCGCGTAGTCGTAGTCGTTGGTGTGGACCGCGCGCAGGCTCTCGGCCAGCACCTTCAGCGGCTCCGGGAGGTCCTGGTAGGCGGCGACGGTGTTCGCCCACACCGTGTTGCCACCGGCCGGCGGCACTTCCAGCGAGCGGAGGATGGACGCCTTCGGGTAGGACGGCACGAAGGTGACGTCGGTGTGCCAGTTGTTGGCGCGCACACCCTTGGTGGCGTCCAGCTCGAAGATGAACCGGCCGTCGGCGCTGGGGACGGTCGGGTGCCCGACCGGCTGGCCCAACAGGCGGGCGAACGCCTCGTGTTCGGCGTCGTCCAGGTGCTCCTGGCCACGGAAGAAGAGCACCTTGTGGCGGTACAGCGCGGCCTCGACGGCGGCGACGGTCTCGGCGGGCAGATCGCCGCCGAGGCGGACGTCGTGGACGATCGCACCGATCCGGCCGGCGGCCGGGGTGATGCGGAGGTCGGTGAGGGCAGCGGTCATGGCGGATCCTCGGCTTTCACGGGCACGGGAAGGGGAGGTGGAACAGGCTGGACGCGGGGCGGGCGGCCGCCGCCGGGCACACGGGTGCGCGGCAGGGCGGCCGCACGGCGCGGCGCCGCGCGGGGTGCGGGCGGCGGGCGGATGGCACGGGAACAGGCGGGTGGCACGGGACATGCGGGCCCGGCGGGCCGTGGGAGGGGGCTGCTCCGGCCTACCGGATCAGCGGGTGAGCGCTCCGCGACAACAACGGCGGAGGGCACCGCAGGGGCGGGAACGGGTCGGGCTCTGGACGCGGGGAACGGTGGTCATCGGCCCTCCTTCCGGCGTGCTGCGAGTGGGCTCGGCGCTCATCGTGCTGAAGCCCGAGCCCTGCTGTCAATCGCCGTTCTGCCTGCTGGGCACGGGTGTTGCGACACGATGAAGCCCCGTTGCGGCCGATGTCCGGGCGATGACCGGCGCACGTCCCGACCGTATTCGACCTTGTCGCGGTCGTGTCGCGGTCATTAACTCTCGGAGCGCAAGAAACCCGCCCCTCCTGCCCGGCCCCTTGCGTCCCCGTCACCCTGTCCGACCCGGGCGATATGGTCAGGGCATCCGCATCACGACGAACCGGGGGACGACATGGCCGACTTCGACACCGGTTTCGACACCGGTTTCGACACCGGTTTCGACACCGGTGAGGTGGTCCGGCTGCTGCGGCAGCTCGCCGAGGACTCCTCGGGGCTGATCGTCCTCGATCCCGGCATCGACGACGCCGCGCTGGACGGCTGGCCGGTTCCGGTGCCCGAGGCGATCCGGGTGCTGCTGCGGGCCGTCGGGGGCGTGCGGCTCACCGTGACGCGCTCCGAGGCGAACGGCCACACCTCGTACGAGCACCTGGACTTCGCCCACCCGTACAACACGGGCCGCTACCACGGTCACGACACGAGCTGGTACCTGGAGCACGCCGGCGGTGCCGGCAGTCACTGGTTCGTCTTCACCGACCACGGTGACGGCCACACCTACGTGGACGTGGACCGGGACACCGGCGATTGGGGTCCGGTCTTCCGGTTCTGGGACTACACCGACACCGAGCGCGTCGCGCCGTCCCTGCCGGTCTGGCTCCAGGAGTTCGCGGACTGCGCGCGCCGAGCCCTCGTCGACACCGCGACGACGACCGCGGCCACGGGCGGAACCCCGCCCACCGCCGCCGCGATCAGGGCCTTCGGCAGCACCTTCGCGGAGCACTGGACGGCCCTGGACGCGCAGCCCGCCACCGTGCAGCCGGTCACCGTGGCCGAGGCCCGATCGGGCACCGATCCCGTCCTCCGGGAGGCGGCCGCCGACCTGCCTGGCGATGCGCTGCTCGCCGACCTCCGCCCGGTCGCCGGCTCGGCCCGGGTCGACTTTCCCTTCCCCGTCAGCTGCCGGTACGCCCGCCGGCACGGCGGCGCGGTGCTCATCGCCACCCCCTGGGACGGCGGGTAGCAGGACGCGGACCGGAGCCGCTGCGGCCGGAACCGGCCGCTCTGCCCGCTCTGCCGCCCCTTCGAGTCCCTGGAGGTCCTGGGTCGGGAGCGGACGATCACCCGGCCGCCCCGGGCGGGCGGAGCGACTCAGCACCTGACTGTCGACCAGATCCAGGGGCGGTGGCGACGGATGGCGCCGTGCCACCGTAGCCCCGGCGTTCGCGGCGGCAGGGTGGACCGGGGGATCGGCGGCGGTGGGGGAGTGCGATGCTTCCTGGAGCCCCGCCGTGTCTCCCCCGTCGTCCAGCCCCGAGGAGAAGTCCATGCGTGCCGAACCCGTTGCCGACACCCCCCGCCTCGCCCTCGGCGAAGGCCCGGTCTGGGACGCGGCCGCCCAGAGCCTGCACTGGATCGGTATCCCGGACCGCCGGGTGCTCACGCTGCACCGGCCGAGCGGTCGGGTCACCGTGCTCGAACTGGAGGTCACCCCGGGCACGTTGATGCCGGCCCCGCAGGGGCGGCCGGTCCTCGCGACCGAGCGCGGCTTCGAGGCGCTGGACACCGCCACCGGCCGGACGGAGCTGCTCGCCGCCGTCGAGGCGGACCAGCCGGAACGCCGGATGAACGACGGCAAGCGGGATCCGTACGGCCGACCGGTCGCCGGCACCATGCAGCTCGGCGAGCCCTGGCAGCCGGGGTCGCTGTACCGGTTGGAGCCCGATGGGTCGGTGCAGCCGATCCTGGACGGCCTGGCCATCCCCAACGGACTGGCCTGGCCCGAGCCGGACCGCCTCTGGCACATCGACACCCCGACCCGGCGGATCGAGCTGCACGAGTACCCCGAGCACGGCCCGGTCGGCCGTCGGATCCGCTCGCTGGACGTCTCCCACCTGCCGGGGATGCCCGACGGCATGACGCTGGACGAGGCCGGGAACCTCTGGGTGGCGTTCTGGGACGGCGGGGCCGTGCACTGCCTCTCGCCCGAGGGCCGCCTGCTGGACACCGTGGAGGTCCCGGTGCCGCGCTCGACCAGCTGCGCCTTCGGCGGGCCGGAGCTGGACACGCTGTACGTCACCACGGCCCGCAGCGAGGAACACCCGCTCTCCGGGGCGCTGTTCGCGCTCACGGTGGAGGGCGTGCGCGGCAGGGCCTGAGGGCACGCGGCCGGCGCTAGGGTCCGCGGCCGATCCTGAGTGCGCGCGGCCGGGTCCAGGGTCCGCGGTCGGCCTGGGGGGCGGGGCCGCAGCAGTGGTCGGCTGCTGCGGCGGTGGCGCCTCAGGGCCGCGGGCTCACTGTCCGAGCAGTCGGGCGAAGTCCAGTCCGAGAGTGCCGAGTACGGGCAGGGCGCCGAGGTCGGTGACCGCGCCGACCGGGATGCTGTAGCCCTGGTTCACCTCCCGCGGTGCGGGGGCGGGCGCGGCGGTGGCCGTGGTCGCGGCGGCGCCGGTCAGGACGGCGGCGCCGAGCAGGACGGCGGCGCCGAGGGCGGCGCGGCGCGGGGCGTGGAGCGGGGTGCTGAGTGGGGTGCGCAAAGGGGGCCTCCGGGGAGTGGAACGCGTGACCTGACAACGCGTCACCCCGTGCTGCGGTCACGTATCGTCCTGCCTTCGGCCGCTTTCGTAAAGCTTCCTGCCTTGTGTTCATGACAACACATCAAAGGTATGGACCTCACCTCCGGGTGGGGCATACCGTCCTTCCCTGGGCGGGCCGGACGTGCCCGAACTCCACTGCGCTGCAGTCGATTCGGCCTGGTCTGGGGGTTTCCCCGCAGGGCCGTCGGCCCGCCCGTACTCGGTCATGCCGTCCGCACCGGCAACCGGAGGGAAACATGCGAGTCGTCAAGAACATCAGGATCCTGGCCGGCGCTCCGCTCGCCGCCGCCGCCCTGATCGCCCTGACCGCGGGCTCCGCCAGCGCCGCGATCCCGATCAACAAGCCGATGACCGGCAAGGCGACGTACTACAACGACGCCGGCTACGGGGCCTGCGGCACCCAGATCAACGCCGGGAACCAGATGCTGGTGGCGGTCTCGCACACCTGGTGGACCAGTGCGAACCCCAACAACGACCCGCTCTGCAAGGGCATCTCGGTCAAGGTGACCTACCAGGGCAAGACGGTCACCGTCCCCGTCAGGGACAAGTGTCCGTCCTGCGACTCCACCCACATCGACCTCAGCCAGCCGGCCTTCGCCAGGCTGGCCCCGCTGGGTCAGGGTGTGATCAACGGCCTGACCTGGCAGTTCGTCAAGACCGGCTTCGCGGGGGAGAGCATCCCGCTGTCCGCGCCCGTCGAAGGCTCGACGATCGGCGCGAGCGCGTCCCGCTGACGCGAGGTGGGACCGGCCGGCCCGTGCCAAGGTGCGGCGGGGTCGGCCGGCCCGGGGCGTCGGCCGGTCCGGCCCGTGGTGGCCCGGCACGTCTGCGGCGGTGTCGGCCGGATCAGCCGGCGGCCGGTGCGGCGGGGGTGCGGTCCGCTTGCGTGGAGTGCTCCTTCAGGAAGGCTCCCGCATGGGCGGCGGCCTCCTCCTTCCGGGCGAGGAGGGGTGTGTCGAGCTCCCCGCTGTGTGCGCCGTCGGCGCCCCGGGCGCTCCAGCGCCAGCCGCCCGAGGTCACGTCGGCGAACAACTCGGCCGTGCCGCCGAACAGTTCGAGGACGCTGCCGTCCCGGGGTGCGGCCGCCGGTCCGTCGACGGCGTCGGGCCACTTCCTGCGGGCGCCCTGCCGGGTGAGGCCCCAGGCCGCGCCGAGCCGGTCGTAGCCCGCGCCGTAGGAGGCGGCGGTCCGGGCGGCCGTCGCCGTCAGCCGCTCGACCTCCTGGTCCACCACCTTCCAGGTGCCGAGGACGGCCAGGGCCACCTCGCTGGGGTCCGCCGCCCACATGCGGTCCGCGGAGTACCCGGTAGCCCGGGCGCGCATGGCCGAGGCGAGCGGGTCGAGGGCGTCGAGGAGGATCCGGTCGAGCGCCGTCCGCTCGGTGGTGGTGATCTCAGGTGTCGACATGGCGGTAACTCTAGTTGTCGAAACGCCATTGGGTAACAGTGGTTGTCGATTGGCATATGCCGGATTTCCCGGGGCGCCGGACCGCGGCCGGCCGTCCGGCGGCTCTGACACTGTGCAGGGCCGCGAGCGCGGATCCTGCCACCGTGCCGGTGGCCCGGGTGGTCCGCGGCGGCATAGCGTCCCGGGGAGATCACCGAGCGAAGGCAGGTTCCCGTGGGCCGTAGCGGCGACCAATCCCCGGCCGTCAACGGCGGCGTCTCCTTCTGGTACGCGCGGACCGGGCTGCCCGAGCCCCGGCCCGCGCTGCCGGGCGACGCCGACGCCGACGTGTGCATCGTCGGCGGTGGCTACACCGGGCTCTGGGCGGCGTACCACCTCAAGAAGGCCGACCCCGGCCTGCGGATCACCCTGCTGGAGCGCCGGTTCTGCGGCTACGGCGCCTCGGGACGCAACGGCGGGTGGCTCTACAACGGGTTCGCCGGGCGCGCGGCCTTCGCCCGCCGGTACGGGCACGGACCGGCCGCCGCGATGCAGCGGGTGATGGACGCGGCGGTCGGCGAGGTGGCCGACACCGTCGCCGCCGAGGGCATCGAGGCCGACCTCGTCCGGGGCGGCGTCCTGGAGGTCGCCCGCACCCCCGCCCAGCTCGCCCGGCTGCGGGCCTTCGCGGAGGCCGAGCGCTCCTACGGCGCGGACCGCATCCACCTGCTGACCGCCGCCGAGACCGGCGACCGCGTCCGGATCGCGGGCACCCTCGGCGGCACCTGGACGCCCTACGGCGCGCGCGTCCAGCCGGCCAAGCTGGTCCGCGGGCTCGCCGGGGTGGTGGCGGGCCTGGGTGTCCGCATCCACGAGCAGACTCCGGTCACGGCCGTCGAACCGGCCACCGTCGGCTCCCGGGCCCGCGCCGTCACTCCCCACGGCACCGTCACGGCCGACTACGTACTGCGCGCCACCGAGGGCTTCACCGCGGGGCTGCGCGGCGAGCGGCGCACCTGGCTGCCGATGAACTCCGCGATGATCGCCACCGAACCACTGCCGCCGGCCTTCTGGACCGCTGTCGGCTGGACCGGCCGCGAGGTCCTCGGCGACTTCGCCCACGCCTACATGTACGCGCAGCGCACCGCGGACGACCGGATCGCCCTCGGCGGGCGCGGCGTCCCCTACCGGTACGGCTCGCGCACCGACTCGGACGGGACCACCCAGCCGGCCACCGTCCGCCAGCTGCGCGAGATCCTCGACAGCTTCTTCCCGGCCGCCGCCGGCGCCCGGATCGACCACGCCTGGGCCGGTGTGCTCGGCGTCCCGCGCGACTGGTGCGCCACGGTGGACCTCGACCGTGCCACCGGCCTCGGCTGGGCCGGCGGCTACGTGGGCAGCGGCGTCACCACCGCCGACCTCGCCGGCCGCACCCTGCGCGACCTCGTCCTCGGCCGCGACACCGAGCTCACCCGGCTGCCCTGGGTCGGCCACGGCGTGCGCCGCTGGGAGCCCGAGCCGCTGCGCTGGCTCGGCGTCCACGCCCTCTACGCCGCCTACCACGCCGCCGACCGCCAGGAAGCCACCGGCCGCCCCACGGGCTCCCCCCTCGCCCGCCTGGCGGACGTCATCTCCGGGCGGTACTGAGCGGGGGCGGAGCGGCTCCCGGACGGCCCGGCGGCCGTTCGGGCGTGTCGTGGCGGCAGCGGCGGTCGCCGCGACGCACGGTGGGTCCCGGGACCGGAGACGGCGGAGGGACGGCGCGGGTGCGCCGGTGGCGAGTGGGACTTGTCGGGCTGGCGGTGGCACTGGGGCTCGGTCTGCCGACGACCTCGGCCGCGCCCGTGCGGCCCGGGTGGGCGGTGGTGGTGGACCAGGAGTCGCGCAGCGTGTTCGTCCTGCAGAGCGCCGAGGAGCTGATGGCCTATCGGCGGCCGGACCGGCTGCCGGTGGTGTGGTCGTGGAGCGCGGACCGTGCGCCGGACCTCGCCCCGGCGCACAGCTGGTCGATGCCGGACGAGGCGAAGAGTCGGGTCCGGAACGGTCGCCGCTACCTGCTGACCGCCGCCTCCGGCGGGCTGGTGGCGGCCGTCGACACCGCGACCGGACGCACGTACTGGGCCGCCGACACGGGCGGCGCCAACCCACACAGCCTGGAGCTGCTGCCCGACGGGAACGTCGCCGTCGCGGCCAGCGAAGGCGGGTGGGTCCGGCTCTACGCCGCCTCGCAGGGTCCGCGCAACACCGCCCATGCGGCGTACCCGCTCCCGGGGGCGCACGGGGTGCACTGGGACGCGCGCACCCGGCAGCTCTGGGCGGTGGGGACGACACGCTCACCGCGCTCCGGGTGGACGGCACGCCGGCCGCGCCGGTGCTCACCGCCGTCCGCAGCGTCGCGCTGCCGGAGCGGGACGGGCACGACCTCGCGCCGGTGCTCGCCGCGCCGGGCCGGTTCTGGGTGAGCACCGCCGCGCACCTGTGGCAGTACGACCCGACCGGCGGCCGCTTCACCCGGGTGCGGCTCGGCGACGAGGCCGCGGAGCGCGACATCAAGAGCGTCGGTGACGAGCCCGGCACCGGGCGACTGCTCACCGTCGCGCCCGACCATGTGGGGGCCTGCCCGTGGTGCACCTCGGCCCTGCGGCTCCACCGCCCGGACGCCATCCGGACGTTGCGCGGTACGCAGATGTACAAGGCGCGTTGGTGGGCCCGTTGGGGCGGCTGACCGTCGCCCAGGGTGACCGTCCGGGGTGGCATTCGGCTGATGCGGCAGATTTTATGCCCCGGCAAACTACTCCAATGGTGGGCAGTTTCCCGTAGGGCAGCGCAAACCTCGGATGCGGTGCCCGCCCTGGGATAGCGTCCAGTCCACCGGGGGGTACGTGACTGCGCGAGTGCCGCGCCGGTCCGTTCGAACGCATCCGACAAATGCTCTGACTAATTCGGGAGAAAACTCGTGGGTAATAGCCTTTCGGAAATCCGGCCGGTCGCCGTGGACGACCTGCGGCTCGCCGTGGACTCGCTCGCGGCCTTCCCCGCCCGGGGCGGCATCGGGGGCGCCGACGTCCCCGAGCGCCTGGCGGCGGTGGCCGAGCTCTGCCGCGCCGTCGACGGGGTGCTGGACAGCCTGGTCGTCCAGGCCGCCGCCGAGGCCGCCGAGGAGGGCTGGACGGCCGCCCGGATGGCCTCCGAACACGCCGTCTACTACGCCCGGTTGCGGCGGGCGCTGCTGCCCGTCGGGGCGGGTGGCCAGGGCGATGCCGGGCTGAAGAAGCCGTGAGCGCGCCGCACTCCAACGCACATGTCCTGACCTGCCCCACCCGGTGGAGCGACGTGGACGAGAACGGGCACATCAACAACGCCCGGCTGGTCTCCTACGTCCAGGAGGGGATCTACGACCTCTTCTGCCACCACAAGGTCGCCGTCCGGGAATCCCTCTTTCCGTCCGGATTCCTGATCGCACGGCACGAGATCGATTACCTGGAGCAGTTGCACCACCAGCCGGAGCCATTGCTGGTACGGCTGACGGTGGAGCAGCTGGGCCGTAGTTCCGCGCACGTGGTGGTGAATGTCTGCCGTGATCCGCACACGTATATGCGGGCACGCACCGTGGTGGTCGCGCGGGACCGGGAATCGGGCCGTTCCCGTAAACTCAGCCAGTCCGAGCGGCGGTTCCTCTCGGCGTTCGTACCAGGCGAGCCTCCGTTCGAGCCGCTGCCCTCGGCGCCGTCGCAGCGGGTGCGGGTGCTGGCGTCGCGCGGCCCGCTGCCGGGCTCGGCGCACCGTGCCCGCCGACGCTGTCGCGCCTCGGCGCGCTGACGGCGGCGATGCCGGCACCGATGGCGCTGCCGGCATCCAGGGCGGAGCAGGACCCGTAGCAACCGCGAGGACCGCAGGTCCGGAAGGGCCGCAGCGCCCGCAGGTCCGGCAGGTCGGGCAGGTCGGGCAGGGCTCGTAAGGCTCGCAGCGCCGCGGCGGCCGTGATCGCGGTGACGGCGTCAGGGCGGTCGGGGGCGGTCGGGGGCGGTCGGGGGCGCAAGGGGCGGTTCAGGGGCGTCAGAAGGGTGGCAGCGGCGGCAATGGCGCCGCCGACTGCAACGCGCCCGCCCGGTGTACGGGTTCGGCGCCCGCGACCCCGGACCCACTTCGGGAGGCGGCGTCCGGAGGCGTGCGGGCCACCCGGTGGCCCCGGCCCGGCGGAGCCCCCGCTCGCCCGAGGTACCCCGCTCGCCCAGGTACCCCGCTCGCGCGCCGGCCGCCGGCTGCCTCGGCCGGTGTCGCCTCAGCCGGTGGTCGCGCGGAACAGCTCCGCGCCGGCGCCGGTCAGGAGGACGGGCTCGGCGGACGGACGCAGGTACGCCGATCCGCCCTGCAGCAGGTCGAGGCTGTGGCCGGCCGTGCTCCGCAGCCGGGCCCGCCCGGCCGTACAGAGCAGGATCTGCGGCGCGGCAAGGTCGACCCGGGCGGGGGCGGCGGTGGGCCTCAGCCGGGAGAGCCGGAACTCCTCGGCCGGTGAGGGGAACACCTCCTCGATCCCCTCGCCGGCCCACGAGGCGGCCGGGGCGGCCCCCCGCGCGGCGTCCGGTGAGGAGCCGGCCGGCGATGCGGTGAGCACGGGGGGCTCGCCGGTCCGGAAGGAGGTCACCGCCAGCAGTCCGTCCACGTCGATGTGCTTGGCGGTGAGGCCGCAGCGCAGCACGTTGTCCGAGTTGGCCATCAACTCGACACCCAGGCCGTGCAGATAGGCGTGCGGCACCCCGGCGTCGAGGGCGAGCGCCTGGCCGCGCCGGAGCCGGACGTGGTTCAGCAGCAGCGCGGCGACCATCCCCGGGTCGCCGGGGTAGTCCCGGGCGGCCCGGGCGTAGGCGGCGCAGGCGGCGGCGTACGGCCCGCCGTCGGCGGCGACCCGCCGCAGCGCCCCGGCGACGTCGGCGAGTTCGGCCGGGCCGGGGCGGACGTCCTCCAGGACGTGCCGCAGCATCGCCGGCAGGACCTCCCCGGCGGGCCGGTGGCGCAGCGCGGCAGCCCAGGGGGTGAGCAGCGGGACGGCCAGTGCGTCCAGCAGGTCGGCCGTGGCGCCCGCCGGCCGGAAGCCGCAGAGTGCCTCGAAGTCGCCGAGGGCGCAGAGCAGTTCGGGCTTGTGGCCGCGGTCCCGGAAGGTGCGCTGCGGGGCGTCGAGGGGAATGCCGCGGGCCTCCTCGGCGGCGAAGCCGGCCTCGGCCTGGGCCCGCGAGGGGTGCACCTGGAGCGAGAGCGCCCGCTCGGCGGCCAGCACCTTGAACAGGAACGGCAACTGTGGGCCGAACCGCTTCACGCCGTCCGGCCCGAGTTCGCCCTCCGGGTCCTCGGCGATCAACCGGTCCAGCGGGCGCGGGCCGTCGCCCGCGCCGTCGTCCCGCAGCGAGGGCGCGGACGGGTGGGCGCCCATCCAGAGCTCGGCCTGCGGCTCACCGGTGGGCGGGGTGCGGGTGAGCTCGGGGATGGCGGTGCCGGAGCCCCAGGCGTAGGCGCGGACGGGGTTGGCGAGCGGGGCGAACGGGGGACGGGTGGGTGTGGGCATGCGGGGGTCTCTCGTGAGGGGGCCGAGGGAGAACCGGGCCGGTGCCTGCCGGGCGGGTGCCTGCCGGGCCGGGCCGGTGCCTGACGACCTGGGCCGGGCCCTACGACCCGGGCCGGGCCTGGCGGCAGAGCGCCGCCGCGCCGATCAGGCCCGCGTCGGTGCCGAGTTCGGCCCGGCGGACGTCGAGGCCGCGGATGTACGGCAGCGCGGCGTACCGGTCGAGGTGGCGGGCGAGCGGCTCGAAGAGCGGGGCGCCGGCGGCCGCCACCCCGCCGCCGATCACCACCCGGTCGAGGTCGATCAGGGCGGCGGTGGCGGCGATCCCGGCGGCCAGCGCCTGGGCGGCCCGGTCGAAGGAGGCGAGCGCGATCGGGTCGCCGGCCAGCGCGTCGGCCGCGACGGCGCGGGCCGAGCGGTCCTCGTCCGGGCCCGAGGGTCGCCAGCCCCGGGCCAGCGCCCGCCGGGCGATCGCCGGCCCGGCCGCGATGCCCTCCAGGCAGCCGCGCGAGCCGCACGGGCACGGGTCGCCGTCCAGGTCGACGCTGATGTGGCCGAGGTGCCCGGCGTTGCCGCTCGGGCCGGGCCGTACCGCGCCGTCCAGGACCAGCCCGGCGCCGACGCCGGTGGAGACCACCAGGCAGAGGGCGTTGGCGGCGTCGCGGGCCGCGCCGCGCCAGTGCTCGGCCGCGGCCATCGCGACGCCGTCCCCGGCCAGGGCCACCGGGACGCCGAGCCCGGCCACGGCGGGGTGCGCGGCGATCTCGGCGACCAGGGGGAACGCCCGCCAGCCGGGGATGTTGACCGGGCTGACGGTGCCGTGCAGCAGGTCCACCGGCCCGGCGCTGCCGATGCCGACGGCGATCACCGCGGCCCAGCCGGGCGTGGCGGCGAGGTGGTCGAGCACCCGGTGTACGACGGCCAGTACGGAGGTGCCGGACTCCTTGGCAGGGGTGGGTAGTTGGAGCCGGTGGGAGAGTGCCCCGCGCTCGTCGACGAGCGCCCCGGCGATCTTCGTCCCGCCGATGTCGAGGGCGGCGAACAGCGGGCGGGCGGGCGGGGCGGCGGTCATCGCGGGTGGCTCCAGAACCGGGGGCGGGGCCCCCGCCCGGGCGGGCGGGGGCCAACGGACAGGGTAGAAGAGGTCAGCCTGACACGGACGGGGCGGGCGGGTCAGCCGGCCGCCGCCGTCAGACGCAGCGTGACCAGCTCGAACGGGTGCAGCGCCAGCTCGACGCCGTCACCGCTCACCACCACCGAGCCGCGGGTGCCGTCCCACGGCCGCTCCAGCAGGTCGCAGGGCACCGCCCCGGCCAGCGCGAACGAGGTGGCGAGCCGGCCCCGGGCGCGACCGCCGTGGGCCTCGTAGACCCGGACGACGACGTCCCCGCTGCCGTCGTCGGCCAGCTTGACGGCGCTGACCACCAGGGCGTCCTCGGCCAGCTCGACCAGCGGCCGGACAGCCTCGGCGGTACCGGTCACCCGCCGCTCGGGCAGGCTGATCAGATAGCCCTCGCGCACCGCGTCGGCGATCCCGGCACCCGGTACCAGCGCGTGCCGGAACCGGTGCAGGCCCTGGTCGGTCTGCGGGTCGGGGAAGCGCGGCGCGCGCAGCAGCGAGAACCGCACCGTGGTGGTGGTGCCGCCGTCCTCCTCGCGCACCGTGCGGGTGACGTCGTGGCCGTAGGTGGACGCGGTGACCAGCGCGACGCCCCAGCCCGGCTCGTCCAGGTGGACGAAGCGGTGGTTGCAGGCCTCGAACTTGGCCGCCTCCCAGCTGGTGTTGGTGTGGGTGGGCCGGTACAGGTGACCGAACTGGGTCTCGGCGGCGTACCGCTCGGTGTGCACGTCCAACGGGAAGGCCGCCTTGAGGAACTTCTCCGTCTCGTGCCAGTCCACCTCGGTGTCGATGTCCAGCCGCCCGGCGCCCGCGCGCAGAGTCAGCGTCTGGAGCACCGTGGACGAGCCGAAGGACCGCGCCACCCGGACGGCGACCGCGTCCGGCGCATCGAGCGCCACCGTCACCGCGTCAGCCTCGGTCAGGTCGGTGACGGTGTTGCGGTAGAACTGGTCCACGTCCCAGGCGTCCCACATGTTCGGGAAGTCCGGGTGCAGTTGGAGCAGGTTGGCACGGGTACCGGGCGCCACCGTCTCGCGGCCGGTGGCGAGGTCCACCACCGAGACCACCAGGCCGTCACCGTCCACCGTGACGGACAGCAGGCCGTTGTCGAGCACGAAGCCGCCCCCGTCGAGGGCGGTGACCGCGCAGCCGTCCGCCCGCGCCGCCGAGGCGGGCGCCGCACCGCCGGCGGGCGCCGCCGAACGGGCGTGCGGGGCGCCGTTGAACACCAGCTCGCGGCCGCCCGCCGCGTCCCCGGCCAGCGCCTGCTGCGCCCGGCCGATCAGCGCCTCCAGCTCCTCGCCGAGCGCCGCGTACGTCGCCTCGGCCTCGCGGTGGACCCAGGCGATCGACGAGCCGGGCAGGATGTCGTGGAACTGGTGGAGCAGCACCGTCTTCCAGATCCGGTCCAGGTCCTCGTACGGGTACGCCAGGCCGGTGCGCAGCGCGGCGGTGGCGCACCAGAGCTCGGCCTCGCGCAGCAGGTTCTCGCTGCGGCGGTTGCCCTGCTTGGTCTTCGCCTGGCTGGTCAGGGTGGCCCGGTGCAGTTCCAGGTACAGCTCGCCGACCCAGACCGGCGGATTCGGGTACTCGGCCTGCGCCTTCTCGAAGAACTCGGCCGGCCGCTCCCAACGGACCGTGGCCGAACCCTCCAGGTCCCGCAGCCGGGCGGCCTTGGCGATCATCTCGCGGGTGGTGCCGCCGCCACCGTCGCCCCAGCCGGTCGGGGCGATCGAGTGCCGGGCCACGCCCTTGTCCTTGAAGTTCCGCGCGGCGTGCGCGATCTCCTTGCCCTTCATGGAGCAGTTGTAGGTGTCCACGGGCGGGAAGTGGGTGAAGATCCGCGTCCCGTCGATGCCCTCCCAGAGGAAGGTGTGGTGCGGGAACGTGTTGACCTGGCTCCACGAGATCTTCTGGGTCAGCAGCCACTTGGAGCCCGCGTTGCGGATGATCTGCGGCAGCCCGCCGGTGAAGCCGAAGGTGTCCGGCAGCCACGCCTCCCGGTTCTCGACCCCGAACTCCTCCAGGAAGAACCGCTTGCCGTGCACGAACTGCCGCGCCATCGCCTCCGAGCCCGGCATGTTGGTGTCGGACTCCACCCACATGCCGCCGGCCGGCACGAACCGGCCCTCGGCGACGGCCTTCTTGACCCGCGCGTACACCTCCGGCCGGTGCTCCTTGATCCAGGCGTACTGCTGCGCCTGCGACATGGTGTAGACGAAGTCCGGCTCGTCCTCCAGCAGCGCCGTCATGTTGGCGGTGGTGCGGGCCACCTTGCGGACGGTCTCGCGCAGCGGCCAGAGCCAGGCCGAGTCGATGTGGGCGTGGCCGACCGCGCTGATCCGGTGGGCGGACGGCACGGCGGGCGCGGCCAGCACACCGGCCAGCTGCTCCCGGGCGGCGGCGGCGGTGCCGTTGACGTCCTGAAGGTCGACGGTGTCCAGCGCCCGCTCGACGGCGCGCAGCACGTCCCAGCGGCGGGCGCCGTCGACCGGCAGCTCGGCCATCAGCTCGCCCAGCACCTCCAGGTCCATGACGAGCTGCCAGACCGTCTCGTCGAAGACCGCGAGGTCCATCCGGGCCAGCTTGTACTGCGGCCGGTCGCCGGCGGTCTCCCGGTCGCCCAACTCGGTCGGCAGGAAGGGGTGGTAGTCGAGGATGACCGGGTTGGCGGCGGCCTCGACGTGCAGCAGGACCTGCTCGCCGCCGGCCGCCGGGGCGGCGATCCGCACCCACTGGTTCTGCGGGTTGAGGCCCTTCACCGGGCTGCCGTCCGGGCGGTAGACCAGGCCCTCGCACTGGAAGCCGGGCATGTTGGCGTCGAAGCCGAGGTCGATCAGCGCCTCGACGGTCCGCCCGGCCCACGCCTCGGGCACCGTGCCGGCGACGGTGATCCAGCTGGTGCTCCACGGGGCGCCCCAGGCGTCGCCGACGGCGATCGGCGTGCGCGGCGCGGCGAGGCCCTCGGCGACCGGGACGGGCTCGCCGGGCGCCGTCCAGACGGAGACCTCCAGCGGGACGGACTCCGGGTAGAGCGCCGGGCGGATGCGCTCCTCCAGGACGCGCTTGAGGCGGGACTCGACCAGGCTGCGGTCATCGTGCATGTCAGCAGGCTCCGTTGCGTGACTGAGGGGAGGTGACGGTGAGGTGACGGTGAGTCGGGTGCGGGCTTTCGGAAAGTCGGGAGGTCGGGAGGTATAGGAGGTCGGGAGATACGGGAGGTCGGGAGGGGCTCGTCAGCGTACGTCCTCGGGGCGGACCACCTCGGTGATGCCCCGGGCGGCCAGGTGGGCCCGGTCCTCGGCGCGCTCGGCGAGCACCGCGGTCGGCCGGGCGCCGGCCTCGGTGAGTTGCATGAAGGCCTCGAAGACGGCGCCGCCGGGGCCGCAGACCGAGCGCTTGGGCGAGGTGACGTCGTCGCCGGTGGCCACCACCACGGCGGTGGTGCGCGGACGGGGCGGCCGCCACCCGGTGCGCAGCTCCTCGACGGCGGCGGCGAGCCGGGTGCCGGCCGGCTTGACCCGGCGGTCGGTGGTGAGCAGGCCGAGGCTGTACTCCAGCTCGGGGAAGTCGGCCAGCGAGCGGTCGACGTCGTGCGAGCACCACCAGGTGACGCCCCAGAGGTCGGGGCAGTCCAGCACGGCCGCCACGGTGTCGCCGGTGAACCGGGCGGCGTCCTCGGCGGTGATGTGCGGGGCGGGCGCGCCGACCTCCTGCAGCCAGACCGGGCGGCGCGGGTCGCCCGCCCAGGCCTTGGAGAGCTCGACCAGGTAGGCGGCGTGCTGCGCGGTGGCGGTGGAGTGCGCGCCGTAGCGCTGGGCGGTGCCGTTGAACACCCAGGAGTGCACGGCGGTGGCGGCACCGATCCGGGCCGAGTGCCAGGGGGTGAACGGGTGTTCGTCCAGGTACCAGGCGGCGTCGTACGAGGCGTGCAGGTTGAGCCGGCCGGGCGCACCCTCCTCGCAGGCGGCGAGCATCCGGCGCAGCCAGGCGTCGACCTGGCCGGGGGTGGCCCGGTCCGGGTCGGGGTGCGGGTCGCCGGAGAACTGGTTGACCTCGTTGCCGACCGTCATCCCGAGGAAGTTGGACCGGTCGTTCAGGGCGGCGGCCAGGGCGTACAGGTAGGCGGCCTGGCCGTCGACCACGTCCGGGTCGGTGAAGAGGTTGCGGCGGTGCCAGGTCTGGGTCCACGAGGGCTGGAAGTCGAAGCTCGACAGGTGGCCCTGGAGGCCGTCCACCGCGACGTCCAGACCGCGCTCGCCGGCCGCGTCCACCAGTGCCGTCAGCTGCTCGACGGCGCGCGGGCGGATCAGTGTGCGGTTCGGCTGGAAGACGGGCCAGAGCGGGAAGACCCGGACGTGGTCCAGGCCGAGCGCGGCGATCGAGTCGAGGTCGGCGCGGACGGCGTCGAGGTCGAAGTCGAGCCAGTGGTGGAACCAGCCCGCGCTGGGCGTGTAGTTGACGCCGAAGCGCGGGGCGGCGGGGGCCCGGGTTCGGTCCGTCGTGCGGTCCGTCGTGCGGTCCTGGATGCGGTCCTGCGGGAGGTCCTGGGCGGCGGTCATGCGCGGTGGGCTTCCTCGGTGGGTGCGGCCGTCGCTGGTCCGGCGACGGGTCGGGCGGACGGCGTGGCTATCCCTTGACGGCTCCCTCCTCGACGCCCTTGAAGAAGAACCGCTGGCAGATGCCGAACACCACGACGATCGGGAGGAAGGCGATCATCGTGCCGGCCGCGATCAGCCGGGGGTTGGCGCTGAACGTGCCGTTGAGATACTGGAGTCCGACGGTGAGCGTGTACTTCTGCGGGTCGTTGAGCACGATCAGCGGCCAGAGGAAGTCGTCCCAGGCGCCGATGAAGGTGAAGATGACGATCACGCTGAGCATGCCGCGCACGTTCGGCAGGCCGACGTGCCAGAGGCGCTGCCAGACGGAGGCGCCGTCCACCAGGGCGGCCTGGTCGAGCTCGGCCGGAACGGCCGCGAAGGCCGTCCGCATCAGCAGCACGTTGAGCATCGCGATCGCGCCGGGCAGCGCGACGCCCGTCAGGGAGTCGGCCAGGCCGAGGCTGCGGATCGTCACGTACTGGGAGACGATGGTGACCTCGCCGGGCAGGACCAGCGTGGCCAGAAAGAGGCCGAAGACCAGCCGGGCGCCGCGGAAGCGCAGTTTGGCCAGGGCGTAACCGGCGAGGGTGGTGCCGACCACGTTGCCGAAGATCGCGATCGCGGCGACGATCAGCGAGTTCGCCGCGTACGTCCAGACCGGGATGGTGTCGGCGACCTTGCCGTAGTTGGCGAAGGTGAGGTCCTCGGGGATGAAGCTCGGGTTCCGGGTGTAGACGTCCTCGCCCGGCCCCTTGAGCGAGGTGGAGAGCTGCCAGAGGAACGGGCCGATCACCAGGAGCAGGACCACCAGCAGGAGCAGGTAGCGCAGCGCGGTCTGACCGGGGGAGGGGGTGTTGAAGCTCCGGGCGCGGCGGGTCGGAGCCGGCGGGGCGGGCGTGGCGGGCCGGGCGGGGGCGGCGGTGTCGGTCACGGGGTCAGTCCGCCTTCCGGTTCAGGCGCATCAGGAGCAGCATCGGGCCGAGGGTGATGACGAACAGCAGCAGGCTGAGCGCGGAGGCGTAGCCCAGGTGGCCGGTGAAACCGCGGCTGTACATCTGGATCAGCATGACCACCGACATGTCCCGGCCGCCGGGGCCGCCGGTGCCGTTGGAGAGCACGTACAGCTCGGAGAAGACGCGCAGCGCGGAGACCGAGATCAGCACCGAGATCAGCATCATGGTGGACCGCACCCCGGGCAGGGTGACGTGCCAGAACCGGCGGAAGGCGCTCGCGCCGTCGACGGCGGCGGCCTCGTGCAGCTCGCGGCCGACGTTGGCCAGGGCGGACAGGTAGATCACCATGTAGTAGCCGAGGCCCTTCCAGGTGGTCAGGGCGATCGCGCTGAAGAGCAGCAGCCAGCGGTCGGTCAGGAAGGAGACCGGGGAGTCGGCGAGTCCGGTCTGCTGGAGCAGGCCGTTGACCAGCCCGCGGTCGTCCAGCACCCAGCCCCAGATCAGCGCCACCACGACGGCGGAGGCGATCACCGGGGTGTAGAAGGCGGTGCGGAAGAAGGTGATGCCGGGCAGCTTGCGCTGGACCAGCAGGGCGAGCAGCAGCGGCAGGAAGGTCAGCAGGGGGAGGCAGACCAGCAGGTAGACGATGCTGTTGAGCAGGGCGTCGGCCAACTGTTCGTCACTGAAGACGCGTTCGTAGTTGTCGAGGCCGGTGAACCGGCCGCCGCCCAGGGGCTTGGCGTTGGTGAACGAGAGGATCACCGTGTTGACCGTCGGCCAGAGGTTGAAGACGACCAGCCAGATGATCGCGGGCCCGGCGAGCAGCCAGGGGGTGAACCAACGCCGGTGGGTCATGCCGATGCCTTCCTGGGGCGGGGCGGGGCGGGGTCTGGTCGAGTCGCGTCGTGGTGGAGTCGCGTCGTGGTGGGGTGCGCGGGCGGGTCGGGGGCCCCGGCCGCCCCGGTCCCGGCGGGCGGCGGCTCCTGTGGGGGCAGGGGTGCCGCCGCGTCGCCGGTCCGAGGTGGCTTCGGGGGCCGGACCGCTCCCTCGGGGACGGGGTCAGCCCTTGAGCAGTTGGTTGCAGCGCTCGACGGCGGTGTCCAGAGCCTGCTTGGAGCTCACGTCGCCGCTGATCGCGAGGGCGATCTGCTGCTTGACCACGGTGCTCATCGCGTCGTCGACCTGGACCGGCTGGAGGATCTTCGCCTTGGCCAGCGAGGTGAACGCGACCACCTTGGCGTCACCCGCGTTGCTGCCGTCGCCCTTGCTGAAGAACGGGTCGCCGGCGGACGCCTTGGTGGACGGGAAGATGCTGGTCAGGTGGGCGAACGCGGCCTGGTTCTCCGGGCTGGTGACCCAGCGGGCCAGGGCCACCGCGGCGGCCGGGTTCTTGCTGTTCTTCGGGATGGACAGGCCCTGGACGTAGAGCGGCGGCGTGCCCATCGCGGGAGAGGAGACGATCTTCGGGGCGAGGGTCGGGTTGTCGGTGGCGACGCTCGTGATGAAGTTGGCGCCACCGGTGGTCCAGGCCGCCGTACCGGAGTTGAAGAGCTTGGAGTTGCCCGCGTAGGTGTCGGTCAGGACGTCCTTCGGCAGCAGGCCCTCCTTGAACGCGGCGCGGTACTTGTCGAGCAGTGCGGCGGCCTCGGGGGTGTTGAAGGTGAAGGACTTGCCGTCGTCGGCCATCACCTTGACGCCGGCGTTGACGAGGTCGCCGAGGCCGGGCTTGCGGCTCATCAGGTAGGTCGAGCCGCCGGACTTCTCCTTGAACACCCTGGCCTGGGCGATCAGTTCGTCCAGGGTGGCCGGAAGTGCCTTCGGGTCCAGGCCGTTCTTGGTCAGCAGCTCCGAATTCCAGTAGTTCACGTCGGTGTTGAGGTACCAGGGGTAGCCGTAGGTGCCGTCCTGGCCGGTGAAGCGGTAGGCGTCGATGCCACCGGCGACGTACTCCTCGGCGAGCTTCGGGTCGGCCTTGGCGACGTCCAGCAGCAGGCTCTGCCTGGCCAGCGGGAGGGCGAAGTCAGGTGGGAGGTTGACCACGTCGGGGAGGGTGCCGGCCGCGGCCTGGCTGAGCACCTTGTCCGAGTAGCCGTCGCCGGGCTGGTCGAGCCAGTCGACCTCGACGCCCGGGTACTTCTTCTGGAAGCCGTCGATCACGCCCTGCACGTAGTCGGTGAACTTCGGCTTGAGTGCCCAGGTCTGGAGCGAGACCTTGCCCTTGACGTCACCGGTGGCGGCCGCGCTCGCCGCGGTGTCGTCACTCTTGGGGTCGGAGCTCAGTCCGCAGCCGGTGAGCGCGGCGGTGGTGACCGCCGCCATCGTCAGTGCCGCCCAGATTCTTCGCATGAGGGTCTCCCGTCCAGAGGGTGGGTGGGGGATTGTGCTGACGTACAGAACCTGACTTACTAAACCGGTCTAGCTGTGCAGGGACTATGCTCCCGCCTAAACTTGGATGTCAAGAGAGGAGTCGGATTCTGTGGGCAGACCGACCATCGCCGACATCGCGCGCCAAGCCGGGGTCTCGAAGGGCGCGGTGTCCTTCGCGCTCAACGGGCGCCCCGGGGTGAGCGAGGCGACCAGGGCCCGGATCCTGCGGGTCGCCGAGGAGATGAACTGGCGGCCGCACAGCGCCGCCCGCGCCCTGGGCGGCGCCCGGGCCGACGCGGTCGGGCTGGTGATCGCCCGCCCCGCCCGCACCATCGGCGTCGAGCCGTTCTTCAGCCAACTGCTCTCCGGCCTCCAGGCGGTGCTCTCCGCCCACGCGGTCGCGCTGCACCTGATGGTGGTCGAGGACACCGCCGCCGAGATCGAGGTCTACCGCCGCTGGGCCTCCGAGCACCGGGTCGACGGCTTCATCGTGGTCGACCTGCAGGTCCGCGACCCGCGGCTGGAGACGCTGGAGGAACTCGCGCTGCCCGCCGTCGTGCTGGGCGGCCCCGGCAAGGGCGGCGGCCCGCTGCGGATCTGGGCCGACGACCGGGAGGCGATGCTCTCGATCGTCGACTACCTGGCCGCGATCGGGCACCGCCGGATCGCCCACCTGGCCGGCCTGCCCCACTTCCAGCACACCCAGCGGCGGATCCGCGCGCTGCGCGACGCCTCCCGGCGGCTCGATCTGGAGGAGGCGGTCTCGGTGCCGACCGACTTCAGCGACGCCGAGGGCGCGGCGGCCACCCGGGCCCTGCTCTCCCGCCCCCGGCGGCCCACCGCGATCGTCTACGACAGCGACGTCATGGCGGTGGCCGGGCTGGGGGTGGCCGGCGAGATGGGCGTCGCGGTACCCGGGGAGCTGTCCATCGTCTCCTTCGACGACTCGGTGCTCGCCCGGATCGTCCACCCGCCGCTGACCGCGCTCAGCCGGGACACCTTCGCGCTCGGCGAGCAGGTCGCGCGCAGCCTGCTCGCGGTGATCGACGGGACCGGCCCCGGCCGGGACCTGCAGATGCCCACGCCGCGCCTGACCGTGCGCGAGTCCACCTCCCCGCCGGGGCCCGGATCACCCGCCGGGGTGGCTGTTGCCTGGACCGTTGACACGGGATCTGAACCGGTTTAGCCTCGCAGCGCCGAGCGGGGCCCGCTCGGCGCGCCACCGGGGGCGGAAGGCCGGCGAGCCGCCCACGGGTACCTCTTGCGGCCGCGTCGTTCGCCGCAGCGCGAACGTCCGGCGCCGCGGCCCCGGGGCGATGCCGCGCGACCGCGTCCGGCCCGGTCACCGCCGCGCGTGCCCCCTCCTGTACAGCGCCACCGACGCATGCACCCGAGCCGCCCCGCCACGGGCGGCCTCGCTCCCACCGTCCTCCGCTCGATCGGAGCCACCGCATGTCACGACGCCTCCCCCTGCTGCTGAGTGCCGCCCTCGGGGCCGCCGTCCTCGGCGCCGCGCCCACCGCCCACGCGGACGCCCCGGCCGCCCCTTCGGCCGTCACGGCCGCCGGCGCCCCTTCGGCCGCCACAGCCGCACCCGGCAATCAGCCCTATGCCTCGTACTGGTACCCGAACACCATCCTGAACTGGGACCCGGCCACCGACCCGGACGCCCGCTTCAACCGGTCCCGCGTCCCGCTCCAGCCGCGCACCAGCGACCCGGCGCTCAAGGCGAACCCCAACGCCCGGGCGGGCGAGGGCAAGGTCGCCTCCCTGGTCTCCTTCGGTCCGACCTCCAACAACCCCTCGCAGGGCTCGGCCGACCCGAACTACTACGCCTTCGGCTACTGGCAGTACGTCGACAAGCTGGTCTTCTGGGGCGGTTCGGCCGGCGAGGGCCTGATCCTCGCCCCCAACCCGACCGTCATCGACGCCGCGCATCGCAACGGGGTCAAGGTCTACGGCACCGTCTTCTTCCCGCCCGCCGCCTACGGCGGCCAGCTCCAGTGGGTCCGCGACTTCGTCCAGAAGTCCGGCACCCGCTATCCCGTCGCCGACAAGCTCACCCAGGCCGCCCAGTACTACGGCTTCGACGGCTGGTTCATCAACCAGGAGACCGGTGGCGGGGATCCGGCGCTGGCCGGCGAGGTCCGCAACCTCATGCAGTACACCAAGGCGCAGACCGGTACCGAGTACATGTGGTACGACGCCATGACCGAGTCCGGTTCGGTCTCCTGGCAGAACGCGCTGACCTCCGCCAACGACTCCTTCCTCCAGGACGGTGCCAAGCGGACGTCCGACTCGATGTTCCTCAACTTCAACTGGAGCGCCCGCGGCCTGGATTCGTCCCGCTCGCTGGCCCGGGGCCTCGGCCGCAGCGAGTACGACCTCTACTCCGGCATCGACACCGAGTCCAACGGCTACAACACCGGCGTCGACTGGAACGCGCTCTTCCCGGCCGGCAAGGCGCACACCACCTCGCTCGGCCTCTACCGCCCCGAGTGGACGTGGAAGTCCGCCACCGACCGCGCCGACTTCTACGCCAAGGACTCCCGCTACTGGGTCGGCGCCAACAACGACCCGTCGAACACCACGACCTCGTCGAGCTGGAAGGGCCTGTCGACCTACATCGCCGAGTCCTCGCCGATCACCGCGAAGCCCTTCGTCACCAACTTCTCCACCGGCCAGGGCGACTTCTACAACGCGAACGGCAGCCGGGTCGCGACCGGCGGCTGGAACAACCTCTCGGTCCAGGACGTCCCGCCCACCTACCGCTGGCTGGTCTCCTCCGCCGGCACGAAGCTGACCCCGTCCATCGACTTCACCGACGCCTACGAGGGCGGCTCCTCGCTGCGCCTCAGCGGCAAGCTGGACGCCACCAACACCGTGCGCCTCTACCAGAGCAAGCTGCCGGTCGCGGCGGACAGCAAGCTCTCGCTGGTGCTCAAGACCCCGGCCGCCGGGGCGACCGGCCTGAAGGCGGCGATCTCCTTCGCCGACGCGCCGAGCACCTTCACCACCCTCGACCTCGGCGCCAACACCGGGACCGGGTGGGAGCGCCACACCCTCGACCTTTCCGCCTACGCCGGCCGCACCATCGCCCAGATCGGCCTGCAGGCCGAAGGCTCCAACCCGGCCTACGATCTGAGGATCGGTCAGCTCGCCGTCTACGACGGCTCGGTGGACGCGCCCGCCGCGCCGACCGGGCTCAGCGTGCTCGGCGCCAGTGACGTGGTAGCCGGCTCCAGCCAGTCGCTGCGGCTCTCCTGGACGGCCTCGGCGAGCGGCTCGGTGCACCAGTACGAGCTGTACCGGCGCAATGCCGACGGCAGCCGCGGCTACCTCGGTGCGACGCCGTCCGACGCCTACTTCGTCAACAAGCTGGAGCGGGCCGGGACGGAGAGCAGCACCACCGTCGAGGTGGAGGCGGTCTCCACCGAGTACGGCCGCTCGACCGCCGCCACCACCACGGTCTCCTGGACGGGCACCCCGCCCGTCGGCGGCAACCTGGCGCTGAACCGCCCGGCCACCGCCTCCGGCCAGTGCAACGGCAACGAGACCCCGGCCAAGGCCGTCAACGGCACCGTGAACGGCGGCAACAGCGACAAGTGGTGCACCACCACGTCGAGCAAGTGGCTGGAGGTGGACCTCGGTTCGGCGCAGCCGCTCACCAAGTTCGTGGTGAAGCACGCCTCCGCCGGCGGTGAGAGCTCGGCGTACAACACCCGGGACTTCACCATCCAGGTGCGCAACTCCACGGCTGACGCGTGGACCACCGTCGCCGCCGTCACCGGCAACATCGCCGGGACCACCACCCACCCGGTGACCACCACCGCCCGCTACGTCCGGCTGTCCGTGACCAAGCCGACCCAGGGCTCCGACCCCGCCGCCCGCATCTACGAGTTCGAGGCCTGGGGCGCGTAGCCCTTCCGTACCTTCGTGAAAGGACCCACCCCGTGCCGGTCACCATCACCGCCGTCGAAAGCACGGACCTCTTCACCGGCCCCGAGGACGCGCCGCGCCAGCTGCTGCGCGTGACCCTCGACGGCCCGTCCGCCCGGATCGCCGTCACCGGCCCGGGCGTGCACGGCGAGGCGGCCGGTACGGGGCTGGTCGAAGTCCCCCTGGAGATCACCGGCGCCGCTGTCGGCGCACGGCTGCCGGTCACCGTGACCGCGGACGGCGCCGCGGCCGAGGGTGTCGTCGAGGTCGCCGAACCCGGCTGGACGATGTACCTGGTCTCGCACTTCCACTACGACCCGGTCTGGTGGAACACCCAGGCCGCCTACACCTCGCCGTGGGAGCTGCTCTCCGCCGACGCGACGACCCGCCCGCTCTGGGAGCGCAACGGTTTCGCGCTGGTCGACGCGCACCTGGACCTCGCGCTGCGCGACCCGGTGTACAAGTTCGTACTCGCCGAAGTCGACTACCTGAAGCCCTACTTCGACCAGCACCCGGAGCGCCGCGAGACGCTGCGGCTGCTGCTGGAGCGCGGGCAGGTCGAACTGGTCGGCGGCACCTACAACGAGCCCAACACCAACCTCACCGGCGCCGAGACCACCATCCGCAACATCGTCTACGGCATCGGCTACCAGCGCGACGTCCTCGGCGGCGATCCACGGACCGCCTGGCAGCTGGACGTGTTCGGCCACGACCCGCAGTTCCCCGGCCACCTCGCCGCCGCCGGGCTCACCGGCAGCGCCTGGGCGCGCGGCCCGTTCCACCAGTGGGGCCCGATCCAGAAGAACTTCCGCGAGGCCAAGGACGACGCCCGGGTGATGCAGTTCCCGAGCGAGTTCGAGTGGATCGCGCCCTCCGGTGACGGCGTGCTCACCCACTACATGCCGCACCACTACTCGGCCGGCTGGTGGATGGACTCCTCCGCCGACCTGGCCACCGCCGAGCAGGCCGTCTACGAGCTGTACCGCAAGCTCAAGCCGGTCGGCGCGACGAAGAACCTGCTGCTGCCCGTCGGCACCGACTACACCCCGCCGAACAAGTGGGTCACCGAGATCCATCGCTCCTGGGCGGAGAAGTACCTGTGGCCCCGGTTCGTCTGCGCCACCCCGCGTGACTTCCTGGACGCCGTCCGCGCCGAGCTGGCCGCCACCGGCCGCCGGCCCAGCCCGCAGACCCGGGACATGAACCCGGTCTACACCGGCAAGGACGTCTCCTACATCGACACCAAGCAGGCCCAGCGCGCCGCCGAGGTCGCCGCCGTCGACGCCGAGAAGCTCGCCACCCTCGCCACCGTGCAGGGGCTCGGGCGCTACCCCGAGGCGGCGCTGGACAAGGTCTGGCGCCAACTCGCCTACGGCGCCCACCATGACGCGATCACCGGCTCGGAGTCCGACCAGGTCTACCTCGACCTGCTCGGCGGCTGGCGCGAGGCCTACGACCTGGCCGCCGACGTCCGGGACCGGGCGCTGGACGCGCTCACCGCGCGGATCGACACCGCCGGCATCGGCTCGGCCGTGGTCGTCACCAACACCCTCTCCTTCGACCGCACCGACCTGGTCGCCGTCCGGCTGCCGCAGGGGCAGCCGCGGGCCGTCCGGGTCCTGGACGACACCGGCGCCACCGTGCCCAGCGCCGTCGACCGGGGCACCCTGCGCTTCCTGGCCGCCGACGTGCCCGCACTGGGCTGGCGCACCTGGCGGCTGGTCGGTACCGGCGACGGGGTCGAGGACACCGCCTGGTCGCTCGCCGACGGCCACACCGTCGCCAACGCCCGCTACCGGGTCACCGCCGACCCGGCCCGCGGTGGGGGACTGACGTCCATTCGGGATCTGCTGCACGAGCGCGAGTTGATCCAGCGCTCCCGGATCGGCAACGAGCTGCGGGTCTACGAGGAGTACCCGCAGCACCCCGACTTCGGCGAGGGCCCCTGGCACCTCGTCCCCAAGGGGCCCGTCCTCGGCTCCGGTGAGCAGCCGGCGAGCGTGCGCCGCGAGACCGGCCCGCTCGGCGAGCGGCTGGTGATCGCCGGCACCGTCGACGGCGTCCGCTACGAGCAGACCGTCACGCTCTGGCAGGGCGTCGACCGGGTCGACTGCCGGACCAGGGTGGTCGACTACTCCGGCGCCGACCGGCTGCTGCGGCTGCGCTTCCCGGTCGACCTGCCCGGGGCGCTGCCGGTCAGCGAAGTCGCCGACGCGGTGATCGGGCGCGGCTTCGCCCTGCCCGACGTCGACTCCGCCGAGGCTCCCTGGACCCTCGACAACCCGGCCAACACCTGGTTCGGCCTGGGCTCCACCGCCCGGGTCGTCCTCACCGACCCGGCCGGCGCGCCGCTCGGCGAACGCGCCCTCGGCGTCGCCGAGGTGGTCACCCCCGACCTCGACTCGGCTGCCGATGCCCGCGACCTGGTGGTGGCACTCGCCCGGGTCGGCGTCACCGCCACCACCTCCGGCGCGGACTGGGCCCGCTACGGCTGGCTTGATGTCGACTCCAACCTGCCGGACTTCCGGATCGTCCTGGGTGGCCCCGAAACCAACGCCGGCGCAAGGGAGTTGATCGACCGCGCAGGCGAGGAGTACGCCACCCTGCTCAAGACGCACGGCGCCGTCTGGGTGCCCGCGCTCACCCCGCTCGCCGAGGTCTGGCAGCCCGGCGCCGACCTGCGCGACCTGCGCGCGCTGCCGGCCCTGGTGGTGGCCGACCCGGCTCCGCTCGTCCACGACCTCGCCGACGCCCGGATCACCGCCGTCTGCCCCGGGGTGCGCCACCCGTCGGAGCAACTCACCGACCACACCGTCGGGTTGCTCAGCTTCGGCCTGCCCGGCTTCGCGGTCGACACCACCGGCGCGCTGCACCTCTCGCTGATGCGCTCCTGCACCGGCTGGCCCTCCGGCGTCTGGATCGATCCGCCCCGACGTACCCTTCCCGACGGCGCCTCCTTCCAACTCCAGCACTGGACGCACGAGTTCAGTTACGCGCTGGTGGGTGGCGCAGGGGACTGGCGAGCCCAGGCGCTGCCCGCCCAGGGCCAGGAGTTCAACCACCCGCTGTACGCCCGGATCACCGCCGCCCGGAAGGGGCCGCTGCCCGCCACCCTCTCCTGGCTGCGCGTCGAACCGGCGCGCGAGGTGCTGGTGGGTACGGTGAAGCCGACCGGCAACCCGATCGCGCAGGGCTCGGCCGCACCGACCGGTGAGCAACTCACCGTCCGGCTGGTCGAGTCCACCGGCCTCGGTCGCACCCCCACCCTCGGCGGCGCCCTCGGGCTGACCGACCTCCACCGCGCCGACCTGCTGGAACGGCCGTTGGGACCGATCGACCTGGACCTCGCGGGCTCGCAGATCGCCACCGTGCTGGCCCGGCCGAGCGTGGCCGCCGACCCGGCCGGCCCGGTGCTCGGCGCGGTCACCGAGGTGGCCCAGCCCGTGCATGCCCGGTACTGGCTGCACAACCGGGGCCCGGCGCCACTCGGCTACCTCCCCGTGTCGGTCGGCGCCTCACCCGGCCTGCTGCGGACGGCCGCCTCGGGCGAGCCGGTCGAACTCTCCGTCGCGCTCTCCTCCCAGCTGCGGGACGCCGCCGTGGAGGGGGCCGCGCTGGTGCTGCCCCCCGAGGGGTGGACGGCGAGCCCCGGCGCCCGGCCCTACCGCCTGGAGCCGGGCGGACACCTCCGCTTCCCGGTCACGCTCACCCCGCCGGCAGAGGTCGAACCCGGGCTGTACTTCGCCGCCGTCCGGATCACGCACGACGGGCAGCAGATCGAGGACGTCGTCACCCTCGCCGTCGGCGACCTCCCCGACCTCCTGCCCGTCCCGGGCGAGACCCCCGAGGACTGGACCGCCGCCCAGGGCACCAAGTCCGCCGAGGGCCGCGACACCGGCCTCACCGTGACGGCCGGCTCCGAGTCGCTGAAGGTCGCCCCCGGCGGCCGGGCCACCCTCGCCGTCCACCTCGCCAACCGGACCCGCGGCGAGATCCGGGGCGAGCTCCAGCTGGTCTCACCGTGGGGCACCTGGGAGGCGGTCGGTGCCCCGGTCCGCGGCTTCACCCTGGCCGCCGGCGCCGAGCAGACCGCCGCCTTCGAACTCGCCGCCCCCGAGGACGCCGACCCGGGCGCGTACTGGGCACTGGTCAAGGTGATGTGGTTCGGCCGCTGCCAGTACTCGCCGGCCGTCGCCCTGGTGGTGCAGCCGTGACCGCCGACGCCCTCGGCCTGCTCGACGGCCACCCGCTGCCGCGCACCGAACTCGACCGCCGCCTCGCCGCCCTGCGATCCGGCCCACGCGCCGCCGCCCTGCCACGGCCCGGAAGCTCCGAGGACCGCCAACTCACCCGCTGGGTCGCCCAGGTGGTGCTCACCGAGGAGCTGTGCGCCGCCGTCTGCACTGAGCGCGGTCTGCCGCTCGCGACTGACACCCCCGCCCGGCTCGACCAGCAGGCCGCCGTCGAACTCGGCTCGATCACGGCGGCCGCCTATGAAGACAGCGCGGCGGTACGGGCGGTGTACGAGGCGGTCACGGCGGACGTCCGGCCCCGACCGGACGAGGTGGCCCACTACCGCGCGATGACCGCCGGCCGCCCCACCGCTGTCCTCTGGCACCTCACCCTCCCCGACGGCGGCACCTTCGAGGCCGACCCGGAGACCCTCCCGCTCGCCCTCGCCGCCGCCCTGCGCGCCGCCGCCCCGGGCGAGTGGGTCACGGCGGGCGGCTGGACCGCCGCCCGCCACACCGAGCTCCCCGCACCCACGCACCCCGATCCCGACCCGACCCCCACCGTCCGTGCCGCCGCCCGCCGTGCCACCTTCGTCCGCTGGCTCGACCACGCCCGCGCCACCCGCCTCACCCTCCTCCCCGGCCTCGAACACCCGGGAGACCCCGCCCAACCGGACAACCACCACCGCCACTGAGCCCGCCTGTTGAGGTGCGCCGGGCCCGCCGCGCTCGGCACCGAGCGCGGCGGGCCCGGCGGCACGCCGCTGCCCCATGCTGGCGTCGCCACCACCGGCCGATGGCCGCACGCACTGTTCTCGGCGGACAGCCAGGCAACTCACACTGACGCCCGGAAAGGGCCTGTTGTAGTGCCGACACCGACACCCGCTCAGAGGGCGAGTCATGCAGCTCCATGGACCGTCTCAAGCGGGTGGCGACAGAGCAGCCCGTAGTCCCGGCTGGTCGGGGACGGCTCAGCCACGCAAATGGGCCAGAAGCGTGTCGCTCGCCGGGTAGGGGCGTGCTGCGGGAAGGAGTTGCTGAGCGGCGTCCAGAGCCCCGTCCCTTACGTGGGCATGGATCGCATGCGCGAGCGCGGTGACGTCGTTGATCGAGACGATCCACCTCTCTGCGTAGCGCTCAGCGGCCTCGCCGGCGAGGCCGAGTTGCAGGGAGCGGTGAGGGAGCGGCTGCAGGTGCAGATCGCGTTCGGGGTCCCACTGCACTCGGGCCGGGGCTCGCTTCAGCCGGCGCTTCCAGGTGCCGCGGTCGGGATGCAGCCCGTGTTCGTAGTGGGCCAGGCAAGCGTTGGCCAGGGCCCATTCGAAGCCCTCGCGGGTGATTTCGATCGCCAGGACGGTCTCCTGGCCTTCCTTGCTCGCCCACCCGCAGCGATACATCATCCAGAGGAACGACGGTTTGATCCATGTCATCCGGTCCCTCTGCCAGGCCGCGGGAAAGTGACCGTCCTGTGCGGCGGGCAGGCCGATCTCCCGTGCGTATGCCTGGTAGACGGTCACTGTGGAGGCCGTGTAGAGGGCGCGGATCCGGTGCTTGGGTTCTGACACGGTGACCAGAGTCGACGTTCGGTCGGCTGTGCGCCATCGAATTGCCAGGCCGGATGTCAGCGCCGATGGCAACCGGGCACCGGCCCACCAGTGGGCGGCGAACGTGGACCGTGGTGGACCGCGCCTGGAAGACGCTTCGAGCCGGTGGAGGAGTGGCTCGGAGCGCACAGGCGCGGCCGATCGCCCCCGCTACGTCCTACACCTCCGGCTCCCAGGCGCGGAGCAGGTCGAGCAGCCCTGCGTCTCCGTCAACGTGCAAGGAGGCGGCCGGGATGCGGTCGTACAGGTAGATGATCAACTCGCTGGCCGTGCCATGGATGGAGACGCCGGCTGCGTCCGAGTCCTCGCCGGTCGCGGCGGTGGGCGCGTGGATGCGGGTGGAGCGTGCGCCGTCGCCGTCGACCGTGAGGCGCCAGGAGCGGCCCTCGGTGGCGTGGAAGTCGAAGGTCGCGGGCTTGTGCGGCCAGGCGCTGGACGTCGCGACGCAGGTGAACAGGAACTCCTCCACACCGTCGAGTGCCACCTCGACCGGCAGCGGCTGCGGAGCGCCCCCGGCGAGCTGGGCGTCGTAGGTGTGCACCGCGCTCTCCTGGACCCGGTGCCGGGCGACTCCGCCAGAGGTCCGCGGCGTCTGCAGGCCACTCCACCACGCCCAGCAGTCGGCGTCCGGGCCTGCCTCGCGCAGGGTGCTCAGCAGAAGCTGCGTCGAGGCGGCCAGCCAGGCCAGCAGGGCCTCGCGCTCCCGCGGTACTTCCAGAGCGGCGCGCGCAGCGACGGCCTCGGCCGGGGGACCGTCGGCAGGCCCCGCGCCGACGATGGCGGCCCAGAAACGGTCTCCCCCACCCAGGTGCTTCACCAGGTCGAACAGCGTCCACCCGGGGCAGGTCGGCACCTCTGCGTCGAGAGTCGGCGCGGCGGCGACCGCGGAGCGGAAGGCGGTCGACCGTTCATCGATCAGTCGCAGCAGGTCGGGGAACTCAAGATTCTTTTCCACGCCGAATGTCTATCACCGGGCTCCGGTGATCGGACAGCGATTTTCACGGTCGCCGCCGGTCGGCCATGGCCGCGACGGCGTGGGATCCGTCGATCGGCCGCCGCCGGCCGGGCGGGCCGGGCACGGGCGTCGGCAGTATGGTCGGTTCAGGGTGATTTGTCTTACCCCGTGACCGGGCCCGACGTCCTCGGGCCGGTCGGGGGGAGGAGGTGGGACCGATGGCGCGCTCCTCCGACGGCCCGGCCCGGAGTGTCGCGCCCCTGGCGACCGGCTCCGGCGCGGGCGAGAAGGGGCTCAAGACCGGTGCGCTCGGTCTGGTGTCCTCGATCGCCATCGGGCTGGCCTCCACCGCCCCCGCCTACAGTCTCGCCGCCACGCTCGGCATCATCGTGGTGGGCGTCGGGTTCCAGGCTCCGATCGTCACCGTCCTGGCGTTCATCCCGATGCTGATGATCGCCTACGCCTACAAGGAACTCAACGCCTCCGATCCCGACTGCGGCACCACGTTCACCTGGGCCGCCCGGGCGTTCGGGCCGCGTACCGGGTGGATGGGCGGCTGGGGGATCATCGTCGCCGACATCATCGTCATGGCGAACCTGGCGCAGATCGCGGGCGTCTACGGGTTCCGGCTGGTGGGGCTGGACTCGCTGGCCGACAGTACGGTCTGGACGTCGATCGCCGGCGTGGTCTGGATCATCGTGATGACGGCGATCTGTTACATCGGCATCGAGATCTCCGCCGCCCTGCAGCGCTGGCTGCTCTCGATCGAGGTGGTGATGCTGGTCCTGCTGTCGGTCACCGCCCTGGTCAAGGCCTACGGCAGCGGTGCGCCCGCCACGGCGGCCCACGTCAGCGGCTCCTGGTTCAACCCCTTCGACATCCCCTCGGCCGGTGCCTTCACGGCCGGGATGCTCGCCGCGGTCTTCATCTACTGGGGCTGGGACACGGCCGTCTCGGTCAACGAGGAGACCGCCGACGCGAAGCGCACCCCGGGGCGCGCCGCGGTGATCTCCACCGTGCTCTTGCTGTTGATCTACACCCTGGTGTCCACCTCGGCGCTGGCGTTCGCCGGGATCGGCACTGAGGGCATCGGCCTGGGCAACGAGGAGAACTCCGGGGACGTGCTGTCCGGTCTCGGTGACGCGGTCTTCGGCACCGCGGGTTTCGGCGGGTTCCTCAGCAAGTTGCTGATCTTCATGGTGCTGACGTCGGCTGCCGCCTCCACCCAGACCACCATCCTGCCCACGGCCCGGACCTCCTTCTCGATGGCGACGCACAAGGCCGTCCCCGCCGTGTTCGGCCGGGTGCACCCCCGCCACCTCACGCCGACCTGGTCCACCATCGGCATGGGCCTGGCGTCGATCGCCTTCTACGTGCTGCTGACCGCGATCAGCGGCAACGTGCTGGCGGACTCCATCGCGTCGGTCGGGCTCGGCATCGCCTTCTACTACGGTCTGACCGGTTTCGCCTGTGTCTGGTACTACCGGCGGGTCCTGACCAGGAGCGTCAAGGACTTCGTCTTCAAGGGGCTCGTACCGCTGGCCGGCGGCCTGGTGCTGCTCTACTTCTTCTGCTACGCCGCCTTCGACGTCTACGCCGACCCCGACTACGGCTCGACCTCGATCGATCTGCCGCTGATCGGGGAGACCGGCGGCGTGACCGTCATCGGCATCGGCGCGCTGGTGCTGGGCGGTGTGCTGATGCTGGTCCAGTGGGCGGTCCAAGGCTCCTGGTTCCGCCACCCCGACGTGCCGGTGAGCGCCGCCGGCCCGGCCGACGCGCCGTAGCCGGCCGGGCACCGCGTGCGCGAACCCGGTCAGCGGCTCCGGCCGGCCGGGGTCTGGTCGACGAGGACGGCGGTGGCGCGCTCCAGGAGTTCGACGAGCGAGGCGTGTTCGGCGGGCGTGAACGCGGTGGTGAGGGCGCGTTCGAGCACGATCACCTCGTCGTACGCGCGGTCCAGGACGTCCCGGCCCTGGTCGGTCGGGGTGGCGATCTGGACCTTGGCGTGCGTCGGGGAGGGTGCGCGGCCGATGAGCCGCTTGCCTTCGAGGTTGCTCAGCACGCTGGCCATGCTCTGCTGGGTCACTCCGCAGGCGCGCGCGAGCTGGGCGGCGGACATCCCGCCCTCGCGGGAGAGGGTCAGCAGCACGGTGTACTGCGTCATGGTCAGACCGTGGCCGCGTAGGACCGCCTCGTGGTGCGCCATCAGGGCCTGTTCCGCGCGCCGGATCCGGGTGCAGAGGTACTCGTCGACCGGGACGTCCGGCATGTTCCCACTCCTTCGACTCAGCTTCCTGTGTTGACACAGGATCCTGTGATACCTAGTGTCGCCCGTGCTGTGAAACAGGATACTGAGTCAACGCAGGGGGCTGTCACCATGAAGGCGATCATTCTCGACATCGACGACACGTACCGGGTCGACGAGGTCGGCGAACCCGTACCCGGCCCCGGCGAGGTGGCGGTCCGGGTGGCCTTCGCCGGAATCCAGTGGGGGGACACGATGGTCCGGGACGGCCACTTCGCCGTGCCGCGCCCCTTCGTCCCCGGCTTCGAGGCGTCCGGCCACATCAGCGCCGTCGGCGCGGGGGTGCCGCGGAGCCGGGTGGGCGAGCGGGTGGTCGCCCTGACCACGGCGGGCGCGTACGCCGAGACCGTGGTGGCGCCCGCGGCGCTCGCCCTGCCGATCGGCGACCTCCCGCTGCGGACGGCGGCGGGATTCGGTTGGGGGACGCCCACCGCCCATGACCTCGTCAACGACGCCGCCCGGGTCCGGCCCGGCGAGAGCGTGCTGATCCACGCCGCCGCGGGCGGGGTCGGCACGCTCGCCGTCCAGTTCGCCGGGCTCGCCGGTGCGGCCCGGATCGTCGGTGTGGTCGGCAGTGCGGCCAGGGCCGAGTACGCCGCCCGCTTCGGCTACCACCGGGTGCTGCTGCGCGAGGAGTTCCCGGACGGGCTCGGCGAGGAGCGGTTCGACGTGATCCTCGACCCGGTCGGGGGTCGGACCCGCCGCCACAACCTGCGCCGGCTCGCACCGCACGGCCGGCTGGTGGTGTTCGGCAACATCGGCGGCTACGAACCCGTCGAGGTCGACGCCAACGGCCTGCTCATGGACGGGAAGTCACTGGTGACCCACAACGGCGACCTGCTGGCGCGCACCCACCCCGAGCGGCTCGCCGCCACCGCCCGCCGGGCGCTGGACCTGCTGGCCCGGGGGGAGGTCCGCCTCGACATCACCGCCGAGTACGGGCCGGACGAACTCGGCACCGCCGTCCAGCGGTTGCTCGACGGCCGGACCAACGGGAAGAGCATCCTGCGGGTCGAGGGCTGGGGCGACGGCGCGGCGGCGCAGAGGTAGCGGGCCCCCGCGGGCCGGTCTACCGGCCCGCGCCGGTCTCCAGATTGCGGGTCATCCGCTCCAGGACCGTCACGGCGGTGCGGTACTCCTCGGGGGAGATTCCGGCCGCCGACCGGGCGCGGAAGGCCTCGACGCGGACGGCGACCTCGGCGAGGCGGGTGCGGCCGATCTCGGTGAGGGCGAGGTGGCCCGGGGCCGGGCGGGCGGCCCAGCCGTCGGCGAGGACGGCCGTGACGGCGGCGGTCAGGTCGGCGGCTCGGGCGTTGGCGGCGAGCACGGCCAGGACGGTGGCGTCGGTGGCCTGCGGGTCGTCGTCGACGACGTTGAGGACCTGCCAGCGGAGCCGGGTGAGGCCGAACTCGGCCAGCAGGGCGTCCATGGCGCCGGTGAGGGCCTGATCGGTGCGGTTGAGCCAGTAGCCGATGGGTTTCATGCGGGACTCCCTGGGTGTCGCGGGCGGGGCCGGGTGGCGCCCGGCGGGTCGGTGCACGGAGCCGGGCGGTGCCCGGCCGGGTCAGTGCGCGGCGGTGAAGGCGGCGGCGTTCTCGCGGGCCCACTGCCGGAACGGGCGCGCGGGCCGGCCGAGCAGCGTCTCGGTGGTGTCGGCGACGACGGCGGGGCCGTGGCGGTCGGCGGCCTCCCACAGGTCGAGCAGGGAGGAGACCATCGGCGCGGGCATGTGGTGGCCCAGCTGCTGCTCGGCCTCCGCGCGGGTGATGTGCTCGACCGGGACGTCGCGGCCGAGGGTGTCGGCCAGGATGGCGAGCTGCTCGCGGAAGCTGAGCGACTCGGCGCCGGTCAGGGTGGGGGACGTGCCCCGCAGGGCCTGGCCCGTCAGGGCGGCGACGGCGATGTCGGCGATGTCCTCGGGGTGGATCGGCGCGATGTGCGCGCCGGGATAGGCGAGCTGGACCGGCATCGACCGGCCGATGGACCAGGCCCAGCCGAGGGCGTTGCTGGCGAAGGCGTCCGGACGCAGGAAGGTGCAGGTGAGCGCTGATGCGGCGAGAGCCTGCTCGACCCGGAGGCTGTGGCTCGCGAGCGGGTCGTCCGCGGCGTCGGGGCCGAGGACCGAGGAGGAGGAGAGCAGGACGACGTGCTCGACGCCGGCGGCCTCGGCGGCCGTGATCAGCTCGTGGATGCCGGCGGGCTGCGGATAGAGGAAGACCTGGCGGACGCCGCCGAGTGCGGCGGTGAAGGTCTCGGGCCGGTCGAGGGCGAGTTCGGCGACCTCGACGCCGGCCGGAACGGTCAGTTCGGCGGGGCTGGCGCTGGCGGCGCGGACGGTGTGGCCGGCGGCGTGGAGGCGGTCGACGACGGCTCGGCCGATCTTGCCGCGGGCGCCGGTGACGAGGGTCTTCATGAGTGGCTCCATTCGTTGCTGTAGACATATGCATGCTGACATGCATGTAATTTCATGTCAACACATGTCTTCGAAAGGTCATCCGGATACGATGGGCGGCATGACCAAGCACGAGCCGCAAACGGCCGATGAGCTGCTGAACGCCGTCGGCCCGGCCTTCGGGAAGCTGCGCCGTTCCTCGCTCCTGGAGGTCGAGAATCCGATCTCCCAGAAGGACCTGAGCCGCACCCTGGTGCTCAACATCGTCCTGGAGGCCGAGCAGGGCGACGCGGGTGAGGTCACCGTCGGCGCGGTGGCGGAACACCTGGGCGTGGACCCTTCGGTGGCCAGCCGGATGGTGTCCGACTCCATCTCCGCCGGCTATCTGGTCCGCGCCGCCTCCCAGCAGGACGGCCGCCGCACCGTCCTGCACCTCAGTCCCGAGGGCCGGGAGCTGATGAGCCGCTTCCGCCGGCACCAGCGCGCGGCCTTCGAGCAGGTCACCGGGGACTGGACCGAGGGTGAGCGCCTGGAGTTCGCCCGCCTCATGCTGCGCTACGTCGCCGCGCAGGAGGGGCTCCGCCGGCGGACCGCCGAGCGGGACGCCGCACGCTGAGCCGCCCGGCCGAACGACGGGCAGGCATGACGGGGGTGACGGCGGGGCAGGCGAGGGGGCGTCCCGGTCGACCGGCCGGGAGCCCTGCCAACAGGGAGGTTGTTCCCATGACGCTGATCTGGGCGCTCGTCGTCGGACTCGTTGTCGGTCTGCTCGCCAAACTGGTGCTGCCGGGCCGTCAGCCCGTTCCGCTCTGGCTGACGATGCTGTTGGGGCTGGTGGGCGCACTCGCCGGCAACGTGCTCGCCTCCGCGCTCGGGGTACGGCACACGGGCGGCGTCGACTGGATACGGCACCTGCTCCAGGTGGCCGTGGCCGCCGCCCTGATCTCGGCCGTCACCCCGGCCTACCTCGGCCGGCGCCACTGACGCCGCAGCCATCGAACGCGGACGTCACCCACGCCCGGAGGGGAGCGGCCCGGCCGCTCCCCTCCGGGCATCGCCCGCGTGGTGGTTCACCGCCCCCGGTGGGCGGTGAACACGTCGGCGGAGCGCCGGCCCCGGCCCCGGCCCCGGTCACTCTCCCGCGAGTGTGGCCGGGGCCGGGCCGTCGGGCCGGACGGTGATGCTGTAGGCCGCTCCGCCGGGGGTGCTCAGGAAGCGGGGTGAGAACGCCGGGAGGAGGAGTTCGAGCAGGGCGGTGGTCTCCCGCAGGGCGAACTGGGTACCGAGGCAGGCGCGGGCGCCCAGCCCGAAGGGGTAGTAGGCGCCCAGGTGGGCGGGCTTGCGGCCGGGAGAGGTGAACCGGGCCGGGTCGAAGCGCTCGGGGTCGGGCCACAGCTGAGGGTCGCGGTGCGTCAGATAGGGGCAGACCAGCAGATCCGTGCCGGCCTCGATGCGGTGGCCCGCCAGGGTGTCGGCCTCCAGCGCGTGCCGGGGCAGGATCCAGGCGGACGGGTAGAGCCGCAGCGTCTCGCTCACCAGCGCCTGCACCGCCTCGCGGCGCTCGGCCGAGCCCTCGGGGCCGGCCGCCAGCGCCCACGCGCGGGCCCCGGGGTTGCCGTCCAGCAGGAGGAAGAGCCAGGTCAGCGTGGTGGCGGTGGTCTCGTGCCCGGCGACCAGCAGGGTCACCAGCTCGTCCCGGATCAGCCGGTCGGTGTACTCGGGGTGCTCGTCTGCGGCGTCGATCAGGACCCGCAGCAGGCCGTCCCCCGCCGGATCGCGCCGGGCGGCGTCGATCGCGGCGTGCGCGACGGCGTCGATCCGGGCCAGGTCGTCGGTGACCGCCTCCCGGGCGTCCGCGCCGTCGGCGGGCAGCGTCGGCAGTGCCGCCACCACGCGCGCCACCGAGGCGAGTTCGCGGTCGGTCCGGTCGTCCAGCGGGCGGCCGGTGAGGGCGCGCCAGATGGTGTCGAGGGCGAAGTGCCGCATCTCCTCGCCGACGTCGAACTGCTCCCCGGTGCGGGCGTACCCGGCCCAGCGGTCGGCGGCGCGGCGGGCGGCCTCGGCGATCCGCTGCTCGTAGCGGCGCATCCCGGTCCCGGTGAACTGGGACTGCAACAACCGCCGTTGGCGCTTCCATGCCTCGCCGGTGGCGGACAGGACCCCCTCGCCCGCCAGCATCCGGGCCCGGTGGGAGCGCTTGACGTAGCGGTCCGGATGCCGCCCGAGCACCTGCTGTACCGCGTCCGGGTCGGTGACCAGGACGGTGGGTTGCGGCCCGAGCCGGAACGCCGCGACGCCGCCGAGCCGTTGCCGCGCCACGGCGAGCAGCTCGATCAGGTCGGACTGCTCGGCCCGCCACCGCGCGACGGTCTCGGCCGGCAGCTCGGGCACGGGCCGGGCCGCCCCGTGGGCGGGTGGCGGCCCGGGGACGGAGGCGGGGGCGGGGTGGGCTTGGGTGGCCACGGCGTGCTCCTCTGCCGAAGGGACCGACCACTCGGACGGCTGCTGCGCGCACCTGACTGTACGTCAACGTGCGGTCACCGGTCAGGCCGTGTCCCGGACCGCACCGCCGCTCCGGCCCCGGGCGGGGCGGGACGGGCGGGGCGATGCCACCCGGGCGGCGGACAGTCACAGCGTGTGCGAACCGGTAACCTTCGGCGAGGCCGACCCGGCCCGCACCGTTAGTTGCCCACCGATGGGAGAAACGCATGCCCGGGACCCCGCCCAGCACGCCCCGTCCTCGCGTCGGCAGACCGGCCCGGTGGCTGGCCGCCGCCCTGCTGCTGCCGGCGCTGGCCGCCTGCGGCGGGGGAGGCGGCGGCTCCGGGTCCGGGGCGGCGAGTTCGGCGGCCGGCGGCGCCGAGCCGGCGGACACGCCCCCGGCGGAGGGCTCGGGGCAGCAACCCCAGGACAAGCGGACGGAGGCGGGCGGCAACCAGGGCGGGTTCACCGGCGCGGGCAATGTGTCGGCGAGCGCCACCGGAATCTGGCCGACGGCCCATCTCACGCTCACGAGTTCGGTGACGAGCGCCTTCACCGCCAAGGTGACCCAGGTCAATGACTGTGCCGGTGGCGCGAAGTCCTCGGGATCCACGAGTGTGGAATTCGACGGAGGCAAGGCAACCGCCACGGTCTCCCTGCCGGGCCCGAAGCCGACCACCAGCAGCGTCAAGGTCTGCTTCACCCTGACCGCGGGCGGAAAGAGCCAGTCGATCCAAGCCACAGAAGGGTTGACGGTGCCGGACACAGGCGCCGAGAACGGGGGTGGTGAGAACGGCGGGGGTGGTGAGAACGGCGGGGGCGGTGAGAACGGCGGGGGCGAGAACGGGGGGAGCTCGGCGGGCAGCACCGCCGGGGGTGACGCCGGAACCAGCGCCGGCAACGTGTCGGCGGGCAGCGGGAGCACACCCTGAGCCCTGCGGAGGAGGAGCCACCCGCCGCCGAGCCCGCCGCCACGGCCGAGCAGCCCGAGCCCGCCGCCACGGCCGAGCCCGCCGCCACGCCCGAGCCACCCGAGCCCGCCGCCACGGCCGAGCAGCCCGAGCAGCCCGAGCCGTCCGCCGGCCGCTCGTTGAGCAGCTGGCTCGGCCTGATCACGACCTGGGTCGCGCCGACCACCCTCATCACCGCACTGCTGTTCTTCTTCGGCTTCGCCTACACCGACTCGCTCTACAACTACTTCGGCCTGGACGCCGCGACGATCGGCTTCGGCACCCAGGACCTCCTGCTCCGTAGCTCGCCCGCGCTGTACCTCCCGGCCGGGGTGCTGCTCTGCGGCGCCCTGCTGGCCGCGGCCACCTACCACCTGGCGACCCGTGCCGTCCGGGCCGGGCCGGACACCGGCAGGGTCGTCGGCCGGGCGTGCCGAGCCGTCGCGGTGCTGGTCGTCCCGCTGGTGGTGCTCGGCTTCCTGGCCGGGTTCGAGGTGATCGACGCGGGGCCGATGGGTACTCCGCTGTTGCTCGGCGGCGCGCTCCTGCTGGTCGTGCTGGCCCGGCTGCTCGCCGTCCGCACCACCGGCGCCCCCTATCCGCTCACCGGCGAGCGGGCGGCGCTCGGCATCAGCACCGCGCTCATCGTGCTCTGCTCGTTCTGGGCCGCCGGCGGCTTCGCCCATCAGAAGGGGAAGGCGGACGCCGAGCGGCTGGCCGCCAACCTGGCGCTGCGCCCGGCAGTCGTCCTCGACACCACCGAGCGGCTCTACCTCCAGTGGTCCGGGGTGGACGAGCGGACGCTGCCGGACGCCGCGGCGGGACAGCGGTTCCACTACCGCTACCGCGGCCTCCGCCTGCTGGCGCAGGCCGACGGTCGGATGTTCCTGATCCCGCGGGACTGGACGTGGGAGGAGGGCAATGTGCTGATCCTCCCGGTGGACGCCAACGTCCGGATCGTCTTCCACCCGGGCTGATCCGGTGCCCGCGCGCGGACGCGGCCGTGCCGCGGCTCGTCCCCCTCGACGAACCGCGGCACAGCCTGTCCCGCACCTCAGGAGCGGATCCGTCCGCTCAGATCTGCTGCCAGAGGGCCGGGACGATGTTGGGCTCCCAGCCGACCTGGGCGGTGTGGCCCTGGATGCAGCGGTAGCTGACGCCGTTCCAGGTGACCACGTCGCCCGCCTGGTAGGTGGTGCCCGGCGTCCAGGTGCCGCCCGGGTTGCCCGGGTCGGTACCGACCACCAGCGAGTAGGTCGTGCCGTGGACGGTCGACCCGGTGCCGGTCACGGTGAGGGTGTAGGTGCCGGCCGCGGTGCCGGAGCCGACCGCGACGGAGAGCGTCGCGGAGGAGCCGGACTGCACCGAGGACGGGCTGACGGTGGCCGTGACACCGGCCGGGGCGCCCGAGACGGACAGGTTCACCGTCTGGGCCGAGCCGGAGGTGGTGGCCGTGGAGACGGTGGCGCTGGTCGAGCCGCCCGGAGTGGCGTTGCCGGTGGTGGGGCTCACCGCGACCGAGAAGTCGTTGGTCGGGATGGGACCGCTGCCGACCGAGGTCTTCCACAGGGTGTACGCGACGCCGTCGGCGCTGCGGTCCAGCGCGGTGGCGTTGATGTTGCTCGTGGTGTCGCACGCCTGGTGGTAGCAGGAGTCGTACGCCCGGTTGGCGGTGCCGCCCCACTTGGCCGCCTGGGCCGCCGTCTTGACCGCGCTGGCGCCGGCCGCGTAGCCGGAGGTGGGGATGCCGCCCTGCTGGAAGGAGTAGTCGTCGGAGCGGCCCTGGCCCTCGACGTTCTCCTCGGGCTGGATGCCCAGGGAGTCCCAGTAGGCCTTCATCGGGGCGGAGGCGGTGGAGTTGATGTTGTTGATGAAGTAGCCGGCGTTGGGCGAGCCGACCATGTCGAAGTTGTAGTAGCCCTTGATGGCGCCGCGCTGGGTGGAGCCCAGCTGGTTGACGTAGTACTGCGAGCCCTGCAGGCCCTGCTCCTCACCCGTCCACCAGGCGAACCGGACGTGCCGGGTCAGGGTGGGGTTCTGCTGGGCGAGCGTCAGCGCGTTCTCCAGCAGGACGGCGGAGCCCGACCCGTTGTCGTTGATGCCGGGGCCGGCGCCGACGCTGTCCAGGTGCGCGCCGAACATGGTGACCTGGTCGGCCGGGCCGCCCGGCCAGTCCGCGATCAGGTTGTTCGAGCTGTAGGTGCAGGAGGTGCAGGTCTGCTCGCTGACGGTGTAGCCGGCGGCCTGCAGCTTGCCCTTGAGGTAGGCGAGCGACTGGCTGTGGCCGGCCGTACCGGCCCGCCGGGTGCCGCCGGTCTGGGTGGCGATGGTGTTGAGCTGGCTCAGGTGCGCCTGCACGTTGGCGACGCTGATGTCGGGAACGCCGGGGTTGGGGTTGCCGCCGCCGACGGTCAGCGTGTACTGCGCGGTGTGCGTGGCGGAGCCGGTGCCGGTCACCGTGATGACGTAGGTGCCGGGCGTGGCCGAGGAGGAGGCCGAGGCGGTCAGCGTCGCGGACGAACCGGCCTGCACCGAGGTCGGGCTGACCGAGACGGACACGCCGGCCGGGGCGCCGGAGACGGCCAGGTTGACGGCCTGCGCGGTGCCCGAGGTGACCGCGGTGCTCACCGCGGCCGTGGTCGAGGCGCCGGGCTGGACGGAGCCGGACGCCGGGTTGACGGCCAGCGAGTAGTCGTTGTTCCCGCTCGGCGTGCAGGTCGGCTCACCGCTCTGGGCGGTGATGCTGACCGCGTCCCAGGCCGCCTTGGCGCGGGTGTACAGGGTGCAGCCGGGGTCCAGGCTCTTGGCCGCGGTCAGGGTGGCCACCCGGTACTTCTTGTGCGTCATGCCGCTGGTCTTGAGCAGCATGCCGCCGTAGAAGATCCGCCCGGCGTCCTTGATGCCGACGCCGGTCACCGAGGAGTTGTTGCAGGTCGGGCTGGTGGGCTTGCCACCGCCCGGGTTGGAACCCTCGGAGAGCAGGTAGAACCAGTGGTTCAGCGGGCCCGCCGCGGCGTGCACCTCGGTGTTCGGGATCGAGGCCGAGTAGCAGTTCGGGTTGTTGCCCACCAGCGAGGGGTTGTACATGTTGCGGATCGGCCCGTTGCCGACCAGGTTGATCATCTCGCCGACGGTGTAGTCGGGATTGTCGTACGGGGCGGGCTCGTTGGCGTACGCCTCGGTGAGCGCGCCGAAGATGTCGCCGGTGGCCTCGCCGAGGCCGTTCTCGTTGTTGGCGCCGCCGGGCGTGAACTGGTCGATGCCGTGGCCGAACTCGTGGCCGACCACGTCGACGGCGGCGATCCACTCGTTGGCGTTGTTGTGGCCGATCGAGACGGAGGAGCCGTCCCAGTAGGCGTTGACGTCGTTCAGGCCGACCTTGACCGGCCAGCTGCCGCCGTTGCCGTTGTGGCCGTTGCGGCCCAGCCAGTCGCGGAGCATGTCCCATTCCTTCTGCGCCGCGAACATCACGTCGGCGCAGCCGGTCTCCTTGCTGGTCGGGTTGCCGGTGCCCCAGGAGTCGCTCGACTTGGAGAACACCTGGCCCGAGCCGTAGTCCGCACAGCTCAGCCCGGAGCGGTTCGGGTCGCGCAGCGAGTAGGTGCTGCCCGAGGCGGTGGTGCTGATGGTGACCGGGGACGGGCCGTTCCACTTGCTGTTCGCGGTACCGGCCTTGACGTCGTCGTACTTGTCGATCACCTCGCCGGTGCGGGCGTCGACGAAGACGTGCAGCCGGCTCGGGGCCGCGGCGGTCCGGCCGGTGAGCACGGTCTCCCAGGCGAGCCGCCCGGTGCCGTCCTGGACCTTGACCACCAGGCGACGGGTGTCGACGCCGTCCACGGCGGCCAGTCCGGCGCGCGCGGTCTTCTCCGCGTCGGCGGCGCTGATCAGCGGTGCGGTCGTCAGCGGGGAGACGGCGGCCCCGCCGACCGGCCCGGTGGCCGCGGACTGGAGGCCGCGGACCTTGCCCTGGCCGTCGGCTATGACCACGGCGTCGCCGCCGACCACCGGCAGGCCCCGGTAGCTGCGCTCGTAGGCGACCGAGTAGAGGCCGCCGAGCCACGGGGTGACGGACTGGCGCTCGTACGTCTCGCCCGGGCCCTTGGCCAGGGCGTCCAGGCCTGCTGCGGCCGCCTGGTCGGCGGCGGACACGGCGGCGGCCAGCGCGCTCGGCGGAGCGCTCACGGCCGGACCCGGCTCGGCGGCGGCCTGCCCGACCGCGGTGGCGGTGAGCATGCCGGCCAGGACGGTCAGGGTGGTTCCCGCCGTCAGTAATCTGCGTTTCATTCCGGGGCTCCTCGAACGTGGGGGTGCTCGACCGCGGACGACGTGCCTGTCCGGCGCTCACCGCGGGCCGCATCGGGGGACGGCCGTTGCGGGCGTCCGCGTTCGGGTGCCGGAACCCTCACACGCCGTCATGCCCCGGTCAACGGGTCCGGCATGGCATTCGTGCGGTTGGCAAGTTCTGTCAAGCTGCGGGTTTTGTGGAGAGGTTGAGACCAAGAGGTTGAGACCACCTCATGTACGGAGGGCGTCCGGTCCAGTACCGTCCTGTTCATCGGAGGGACCGGAACCGACCCGCCGGGACCGTTGGCCGGTACCGAAACCCGCCGGGACCGTTCACCGGAACCGGCCCGCCAGGACCGTTCACCGGAACCGGCCCGCCGGTACCGACCCGCCGGAACCGATCTCGGGAGGGCAGCCCCGTGCACCGGAACCACGCCGACGCACCGCCCGCCGGTTCGCCGCCGGCCGACGCGCTCTGGCGGGCCTTCGGCGCCCGCCTGCGGCACTGGCGCCGGCGCGCCGGCCTCACCCAGGCCCAGCTCGGCGCCGAGATCGGCTACGACCACACCGCCGTCAGCAAGCTCGAACACGGCGCCCGCCGGACCACCCTGCGGATCGCCGAGCGACTGGACGGCCTGCTGACCGCCGACGGCGAGCTGCGCACCGCCTGCCTGCGCGCCGAGGAGGGGGACGCGGGGGAGTGGGACCGCCCCGCGCCGCCGGCCCCGCCGGCACCGGCGGGCTGGGCCCGCCACCCGCTGCCCGGCGGCCCCGCCACCTCCGAACCGGCCCTGCCACCGTTCGCCGCCGGCGGACCGCCCCGCCGCCTGCCCGACTACGGGCTGCTCTGCCCGCTGCACGGCGCGGCCGGCTGCGCCGTCCCCGAGGCCGGCGAACTGGCCGTCCTGCACGCCGCGTTCTGCGCCGCCGACCCGGACACCGCGCCGCCGCTGGACCCCGACACCGCGCACGCCCTCACCGGCCTGCTCGCCGCCCACCTGCGGGCCGGCGAGGCGCCCGCCGGACCGGGCACCGCCGCCGTCGAGGAGACCCTGCGGGTGATCCTGCGCCGGCTCACCGGCACCATCGACGCCCGGGCCCGCCGCCCGCTGGCCCGGCTCGCCGCCGAGTACGCGCACGCCGCGGGCGGGCTGCGCATGCAGCACGGCCGCAACGCCACCGCGATGGCCTGCTTCGACCGCGCGCTCACCTGGTCCGAACTGGCCGACGACCCGGCCACCCAGGTTGCCGCGCTGAGCGACATGAGCACCCTGGCCCGGCTCGACGGGGACCCGGCCGCCGCGCTCGGCTACGCCCGCGAGATCGCCCGTGCCGCGCCCGGCCGGCACTGGGCCGGCGCGATGTCCCAGGTCGGCCAGGCCCGGGCGCACGCCCTGGCCGGGGACGTCCGCGCGACGGTCCGGCACATCGCCCGCGCCCGGCTCCACCTCGACCACATCGGCGAGCACGACGAGACCGACGCGCCCTGGCTCTCCATCGCCTCGATGCGGCTGCGGGTCGAGTCGGGTGCGGCCGCCGCGCTGCGCGACGCGGCCGCCGCCGTCGGGGACCACCGGCTCGCGCTGCGCGCCGTGGACGCCGCCGACACCGCGCTGCGACTGCTGGCCCCCGACCAACTGCCGACCACACGACTGCTGTTCACCATCCGAATGGCCGACTGCCACCTGTGCGCCCACGACCCGCAGACCGCCGTGGCCCTGCTCGCCCCGGTGCTGGACGACGCCGCGACCGCGCTGCCCGCCCTCGCCCGGCACGAACTGCGCGGGGTGCGCGCCCGGCTGGGCGCTCACGGGTTGGCGGTATCTTGACGAAGGTGGGCGATCACGCCGCTCGAGGACCCCGCCCCCGGTGGGCGAGGATCGAACCACCGCCGAACAGGGCGGGCCCCGGTACGAGTTCGAGGAGCACCCCGATGACCGCCAGCGCCGTTCTCAGCGTCCCCGCCGCCGACCCGGCCGTCGCCGCCGCGCACTTCCTCGCCCGCCTCTCGTTCGAGGCCGACGTCTCGGATGTGCACGCCGACCTGGCCGCCGGCGTCCCCGGCGTGGTGGTGGTCGACTCCCGCAGCGAGGCGGCCTGGGCACAGGGCCGGATCCCGGGCGCGGTGCACATTCCCACCGCTCGGATCGCCGAGCTGGCGCCGCTGCTGATCGACCCCTCGGCCACGGTCGTCACCTACTGCTGGGGCCCCGGCTGCAACGGTGCCACCCGCGCCGCCCTCGCGTTCGCCCGGCTCGGCCACCCGGTCAAGGAGATGCTCGGCGGCTTCGAGTACTGGGCCCGGGAGGGCTTCGCCTACGACACCGACCACGGCACCGAGCAGCGGCCGGTGGACGACCTGACCGCCCCCCGCTCGGGGATCTCCTGCGCCTGCTGACCCGATCGGCGGTGGCGGTGGCGGTGGCGGTGGCGGTGACCAAGGCCCGGGCCTGGCGGCCCGGGCCTTCCGGCTGCCCGGGCGCGGTGGCCGTTCGGGGCGCTTCGCGTCGTTCAGGCCGTTCGGTGGGTGCGAGGGGTGAGGGGGTGCGAAGGGTGTGAGGGGTGCGGTCGGGGCAGGGCCGGGGCGCCGTTCCACCGGGCCGGTGTGGCCGCGGTGTTGCGGCCCTGTGGCGCGCGGTTGCGGGAGGCCGCGCAGGCGTTGAATCGCTGGTCGGGGCGTTGATTGATCGTCTCCGGCTTCCTAGACTCGGGGACGGCGAAGAGCGCCGGTCGCAGGCCCGGACCGGTTGACCGGCAGCCGCCGTACCGCGATGCGGCGACCGGGGCGAGCGTGGTGACACGGCGTCATGTCACAGGCGGCCATGGTCGAGGCCCGGGTGGGCGGAGGACGGAGAACGTCGTGGCACAGCGGACGGGCGGGCCGATCGCCGTGGCTCTGAGGCTGGTGGCCCGGCTCGACGTCGACCTGCAGCGGTGCGCCAGCTCGCTCTGTCGCTGACGACCGGCCGGTCGTCCACCCCGAGACGATCCGGCCTTCGGCCGTCCTGCCTGCCTCCCGCCTTCTGCCAGCCTTCCCTGTCCTTCCCCGACTTGTCCGCCGAGGAGACCGTATGGCCACCGACCTGTCACCGTCCGACGCCGAGCAGATCCGCCAACTGCTCGCCCGCTTCTCGCACGCCTTCGACAACGCCGACACCAAGGCGCTGGGCGAGGTCTTCGCCACCGACGGGGTGCTGGAACTCGCCCGTACCGGTGCGGTGTTCAGTGGTCTGGAGAAGATCCGGGTGTTCAGCCGCGACCTCGGCAGCCGCTCTCCCGACCAGCACACCCTGGACAGCGTGCTCACCGCCGAGCCGGACGGCACCGTCCGGGGCCGCAGCCGCTACCTGGCGATCCAGTCGGACGGGACCGTCCACAACGGGGACTACTTCGACGTCTACGTCCGCACCGAGGACGGTTGGCGGATCGCCCGCCGCCGCTCCGTCCCGCGCTACCCGCTGCGCGCCGGAGAGGCGTAGGGCGCGGACACGCTGCCCGGGCGGGCGAGCGGGGCGGCGGGTGCCCGGGGCGGGTGCACCGGTACCCCTGCCGGACGGCAGGGGTACCGGGCTCTGACAGGTGTTCAGAACCTGCCGAACGGCACATGTGCCGCCCGGTGGTCAGGCGAGAAGCTGGACCCGTCAGCAAGGGAGCAGCCCCGGCCACGGGCCGGTAGGCGCGCCAGACGAGGGAGTTCGGCATGTCCGTCATCATCAACACCGCCCGGGTGAGGGCCACCACCGGGGCGATCGTCGTCACCGCGCTTCTTGTCGCCGTGGGCGGTTGCGCGTCCTCCTCGCCGGTCGCAGGTGCCGGGAGCGTGTCACCGACGGTGGGCACGTCCGGTTCCTCGGCCTCCCCCTCGCCGGGGGCGGGGGCACCGGCGGCGAGGGCGGGGGTGGGCGGCTCTGCGCGGATCACCTACGCCTACTCTCCCGACGACGACATACGCTTCACGTTCGAGGTGGAGGCCGTGCCGTTCAGCCGTCCCGTGCCGGGGGCGCCGCAGGGGCTGCCCTCCGATGCGCGCGGCACGGTGCGGATCTCGCACCACGTCGCGGCGCTGGACCGTACGGTGACGTCCGAGGCCGCGGTGGACTGCCTGCTGACCGGTGACCGAGCGGCCTCGTTCAGTGCCATCATCACCCGGGCAGACCCGGAGGTCGCCGACACCATCGGCAAGCGCCGGGGCTTCAGCGTCCTGGACGGTGGTTCACCGGAGCGCCCCGACCGGGTCGGGTTCTCCTGGGGCGTGGCGAACCTGGACACCGACGCCACCGGCGAGGCCGTCGAGGGCCGGGTCGGCACCTGCATGGCACCGGCCCCCTTCGCCCCGGTCGTCACGGGGGACTTCACCGTGCGGCCCGCCGAACTGCCCCCGCTCCCCGCCGCCCCGAGCACCCCGGCCGCCCCGAGCACGCCCGCCGGCCCGAGCACCCCGGCCGGTCTGTGAGCAGACCCCGGTCCCAGCCGGCTCCCGCTCTCCGCCGCCGATCCCCGGAGCGCCCGCATGAGCAACGCACGCACCCTCGGCTGCCCGGCCGACGACCTGCCGGCGCCACAGACGGCGGGTCCGTATCGACAGCCAGCCCTACCTGCTCGCGCAGCTCTCGGGCGGAGCGCGGCAAGTGGCGTCTCGCCGCGCTCGACGCCTCCGCCGGGCGCCGCCCATAGGACCGTGCGACCGGATCGGGGACGGCGAAGCGGCGACACGAGAGGACGCGGTCGCCCCCGTCGCGCCGAGGAGCCGTGCGCCGAGGTCAGTGCGAGAGCTCGATCGACAGGTACGGGCTCAGCGCCCGCAGGAAGTCCGCCGCGTCGAACATCGCGCCGGCCGAGGCGACGCCCGTGGTCCGGGTCCGCCCGGTCAGGATGCGGTCGACGGCCTCCACTGCCAGGGGCGCGGTGATCGCGTAGATGTCCTGGCCCCGGGCCGTGGCACGGCGCTCCACGCCATCCGCGGTGACCAGGACGTCGACCAGGAACGTCTGGTCCGACCGGCCCAGGTCGTCGACGGGCTGGGGTGCCGGCGTGTTCTCCCCGGCCAGGTCCCCCGCGGCCTCGACGGTCATGTAGGTGCGGACCTCGGGCACGGCCAGGTGGCTGGGCAGGGTCACGACGTCGGCCATCGTGAACTCCCCGATCACCGAGCGCCGGCCCAGCGGAGCGGGGAAGAGCCAGTCCTGTTCCCACGGCTTGTCGTCGTGGTACTGCAGTTCGCCGTCCGCGAACCGCACCCGGCGGCCCGCGCGGCGGTCGTGCGACACCACCCCGGCCTCCCGGGTGCCCGGGGTGGGGTGCCAGCTGTCCAGCCCGTAGGCGACGTGTGCGGTGTCCGCGGACGTCCACTCGCCCATCACCGCGGTCGCCAACAGGTCGCCCAGGCCGCCGTAGAAGGCCATCGCCGGGACCACCGGGACGCCGGCCTCGCGGGCCGCGTCCGCGTGGTCGGCGAACATCGCGACGTTGGCCTCGATCTCCGCGGCGACGTCGACGTAGGGGATCCCGGCCCGCAGGGCGGCCTCGACGACCGGGCCGCCCGTCACCGCGAAGGGTCCGGCGGCGTTCACGACGGCCGCCGCGCCGGCGAGGGCGCGGTCCAGCGACGCCGGGTCGTCCACGGTGGCCGGCCGGGGTTCCACGCCGGGCCACTCGGCCGCCAGTGCGTCCAGCTGGGCCGCGTTGCGCCCGGAGACGATCGTGGTGAAGCCGCGCCTCCGCAACTCGGCGACGATGAAGCGACCGGTGTGCCCCGTTGCCCCGTAAACCACCACTGCAGCCGTCGTGCTCATTGTCGCTTCCCCGTTCTCGTCGTTCTGTTGATGATCAGTCTGGCCGCCGACGGGACCGGACCGTGATGGTCCGGAACGACAACACCCGTACACTTTCGGACATGCCCACTGTCGCGCTGCCGACCGCCGGCCACCTGCTCCACTTCGAACTGGCGGTGGCCTACGAGATCTTCGGCAATCCCCCGCGCGAGGCCACGGACGGCTGGTACGAGGTGTTGCTCTGCGGGCCGGGGCCGGTCCGGGTCGGCCCGTTCACGGTCGAGCCCGACCACGGACTGGAACGCCTGGTGGAGGCCGACACGGTGATCGTGCCCGCCTGCGCCGACATCGACGATCCGCTGCCGGCGGAGCTGGTCGAAGCCGTGCGCGCGGCGCACCGGGCGGGTGCCCGGGTCGCCTCGCTCTGCACCGGGGCGTTCGTGCTCGGCGCCGCGGGCCTGCTGGACGGCCGGCGGGCCACCACCCACTGGGCCCACACAGAGGAGTTGAGCGCACGCCACCCGCTGGCCGAGGTCGACTCGGACGTCCTCTACACGGACAACGGCAGCGTGCTGACCTCCGCGGGCAAGGCCGCGGCCGTGGACCTCTGTCTGCATCTGATCCACCTCGACCACGGCGCGCGCATCGCCAACTCCGTTGCCCGTCGCCTCGTCATGTCGCCCCACCGGCCGGGCGGTCAGGCCCAGTTCGTGGCGACGCCGGTGCAGGCGACGGGCGACCACGTGCTGTCCAACCTGCTCGCCTGGGCCCAGCAGCGGCTGGACCGGCCGTTGACGGTGACCGACCTGGCGCGGAAGGCCAACACCAGCCCGCGCCATCTCGGACGGCAGTTCCGCTCGGTGCTCGGGCAGACGCCGATCCAGTGGCTGCTGAACCAGCGCGTGCGGCGCGCCCAGGAGTTGCTGGAGGCCACCGACGAGAGCATCGAGGCGGTGGCCCTCGCCACCGGCATGGGGACCGCCACGACGCTGCGGCGCCAGTTCAAGCGGATCGTCGGTGTCCCGCCCAACAGCTACCGGCACTCGTTCCGCAGTGCGAACCCCGGCTGACCGGTCCGGACGCGGCGCAACCTCCGCCCGCCCGAAGAGGGTTCGGGGACATCGGGGGCGGGGGGTGACTGGAGGGCTCATGACAGGTCGTTCAGGTCAATCGGTGGCCGATACCGATGAGTGGGGAGCCCTTCGTACCGGAATCGGATGTCACATGCCATGGGCACTGCCATGATGCCGTCAGAACGATGTGACATTGCACATTGCTCTCGCCGTGCGTCGAGGGCAATGACGAGGGAGGGACCCGATGAAGAGTCTTACCGCTGTACTGGCCACCGCCGCGACCCTGGCCACGCTCGCCACCGCCCAGCAGGCCGTCGCCGCGCCCGTCGCCGGCCCGGTGGGTGCCACCGTGACCTGCGGCAGCCCGGGTGCGCCCGGCTTCCTGCTGACGAGGGCCTGCGTCGAGGTGACCGGCAACCAGGTGTACTTCTACGGCCAGGCCACTCCCACCAACCCGGCCTGGCAGCCGCAGCAGGTCGGGTTCAGGGTCTCGGGCACCGTCGTCGGCAGTGCGCCGATCGCCCCCGTCGCCCTGACCACCCTCGTGACGGCGGGCGGGACGCGCGTCGGCGGTGTCACCGCCACCGCGCCGTGCGGCTCGACGGTGGTCGCCAACTTCTCGGTGGACCAGTGGGGCTGGCCCACCTCGGACGCGACGGTCTCGGCCGTCGTGACCTGCTGACCGAAGCCGGCAGCAGTACCGGGCAGGCCGGTGCGGGCGGGGGCGGCGGCCTCCACCCGCACCGGCCGTTCCGCCTCGTACGGGCCGCGTCGTAGGGGCCGCGACCCGCCGATCGGGCCACGCCTGCGGGCCCGGCCCGGCGGCTACTGAGGCGTCCGCCGGCCGAGCAGTGTGCGGACCTCGGTGCGCAGACGGAACCAGCCGCCGGCTCCCGCGACGGCGCCGGCGACGAGGGCGGCCACGGTGTGGCCGATGAGGGCGAACAGCGGATGGTCGGCGATCTCGCCGGTGCGTGGACTCATCCACATCGACACGCGCCGGCCGTCCGGGTGGACGTCGGAGTCACGCCGTTCGGTGCGCTCGCCACCGTCGAACGTCCAGCGGTAGACGCAGGTGTGGTGGTCGAAGCCGATGGTGTCGGGGGAGTCGAACGAGCCCTCCAGTCGGCAGTCGGTGACCTCGGCGGTGATCGACTGCGGGGTTCGCACCCAGTCGCGGATGCCGGTCGCGGCGATGTCCGCCGCCGACGCGCCGAGCCAGAGCGCGAGGGTGAGCAGGAAGGTGGCCACCGTGCCGAGCGAGATCCGGTCGCCGCTCGGCAGGCCGAACGAGGCGGCCACCGCCACCAGCAGGCCGACCGCGCCGGTGATCCAGAGCGGGAGGACGGGCAGCGGGGCGAGCGGCGACCCCCAGGACCAGAAGAACAGCGCCCCGCACACCGCGCCGGTCAGTGCTCCCGCCACGGTGAGTGCGCGCCAGTGGAGCGATCGGTCGTCTTCCATCGGATCCCCCTTGCCGTGCCGCCGGGTCCACCCCGTCCATGCTGCCCCGCACGGAGCCGCTCGACCGGCCGCCCGGCGCGCGGCCCGCACACCGGGCTGCCCCGACCGCCGGTCTGATGCCGTGTTCGCGGCCGCTCAGTCGAGGCAGAACTCGTTGCCCTCGATGTCCTGCATCACCTGGCACGACTCGTTCTCGTCATCGGCGAGCAGAAGTTGCCCGCGTACCGCGCCGAGCGCGACGAGTCGTGCGCACTCGGCCTCGAGCACGGCCAGGCGCTCGTCCCCCACGAGCCCGGTGGCGATCCGGACGTCGAGGTGCACCCGGTTCTTGACGACCTTGCCTTCGGGTACCCGCTGGAAGAACAGTCGCGGCTCCGTACCCGTGGGGTTGATTGCCGCGAATGCCGGACCCTGATGCCCGGGCGGCTGCGCGCGATCGAACTCGTCCCAGGTGGCGAACCCCTCCGGGGCCGGCGGCACGACGTACCCCAGCACCTCGCGCCAGAAACGGGCGACGCGCTCGGGGTTCGCGCAGTCGAAGGTGATCTGGACCTGCTTGATCGACGCCATCGGTCCATCGTAGAGGTGAGTCTTCCGTCGCCTCCAGGGGCCCCGTCCTGGTCGGGGCGTGGCGCGATGCGGCCGACTCCTGGCGACGGGTGGGGTCTTGAGCGATCGGATGACGATCCTGACGAAGCCTCACCGGAGGAGGCGGCGGCGGACGTGGGGAACGTCGCACGGACGCGACGCGTCCGCCCCGGCGGCAGGGCCGGGGCGGAGGCGGGCAGGCGGTTCGAGGCGGGCGGGTGCCGGGGGCGGTGCGGGCGGGCCGGGACCCGGCGGGGCAGGTGGACGGTGGCGATCGGCGGGGCGGCCGGCGGATCAGCGCACGTACCACTTCTGGTTGGTGGTGCCGGCGCAGTCCCACAGCTGCAGAGGGGTGCCGGCCCCGGTGCCCAGGTCCTTGGCGTCCACGCACTTGTCGGCCTGCGGGTTGACGAGGTCCCCGGCGCCGGACAGGACGAACCGCTGGGCCGGGCCGTTGTTGCAGTTGGCCACCTGGATCGCCGCGCCGCTGGCCACCGACCCCCAGGCGACGTCCATGCAGAGACCCTGGGCGCGGACCGTGCCGTCGGGGCGGAAGTCCCAGGTCTGCCAGGCGCCGCCGGCGCAGTCCTGGAGCTCCAGCCGGGCGCCGTCCGTGACGTTGCGGGCGATCGCCCCGATGCACCGCTCGGAGGCCCGCCCGGCGATCGGTCGGCCGACCGCCGGCGGTGCGGCCACGGGCGCGGGCGGTGCGGCCGGCGCGGGCGCCGCCGGTGCGGGTGTGGCCGGCGCGGGGGCGGCCGGGGCCGGCGCGGCGGGTGCCGGCTGGGCCGACGGAGCGGACTTGGCGGCCGGGGCGGACGGCGCGGGTGCGGCTGCGGCGGTGCGGTACACGGTCGGCCCGGGCGCGGCCGGGGCCGGTGGGGCGGCCGCCTCCTCCGGCGCCGGGGGCTGGACGGTGACGGTCGCGGCCGGATCGGATGCCGGCTCCGCCGGCGGGGGAGCGGTGGCCGCCTGGTCCACCGGTGCCGCGGCCGTGGTCTCCGGGGCGGTCGTGGCCGGGCCGGAGGGCGCGGCCGAGGCGGCATCGGTGACCGGCGCCTGACCGGCGCCCACGGGCGCCCGGTGCGGGTCGTGGTCCGGCAGCTGCGCCGTGCCGAACGCGACGGCCCCCACCAGTGCGGCGGCCGCGGCGGTCGCGCCCCAGACCCGTGCACCCGGCACCATCCCCCGGGGTGGTGAGGGGGTACGCCGCGCGAAGGTGTCGGCGAAACGGTCGACGGGCTGCGGTCGCGTCGACGGGAGATCGGACGGGGACACCGGGGGCCTCCAAGGAGTGTGCGACAGCGGACGGAAGGCTCCTCCGTCAACACCACGGCGATGTGAACGCCCCACGCGCAGGACATGACGATTGGTCAACTCGGCGACCAACTTGTTCGGTTGGGCACAATGACGTGAACTTCTGTTCACTCTGTGATGGGTTGGTGGCCGAGTGGCGCCACTACCGTGACCACCGGTCGGGGCTGCGCGCCACGCGCATGACAGGGGGGCTCCGCCGCTGCCGCTCACCGCGTGATCAGGGAAGAGAAGAGCAGTGTCATGGAGTACAGCGCCTCGACAGCCCTCCGACGGTCCGAGGGTGGGTCCGAACGCCTGTCCGCCGAACGACGATCGGTGCCGCCGGTGCCTGCCGTCCCCGACGGAACTGCCCCCGACGGAACTGCCCCCGACGTCCGGGCCGAACTCCTGCTGGCCGAACGCGAGAGCCTGCACCGGTTCATCACGGGTCTGATCCGTCAGGACCCGTACCACGTGGAGGACATCGTCCAGGAGACCCTGCTGCGCGCCTGGCAGGCGGGCGACAGTCTCGACTGGCATGACCGGCCGATCCGGCTCTGGCTGTTCCGGGTCGCCCGTCGCCTGGTCATCGACGACTGGCGCAAGGACCGTACCGTCCCGGTCGGCATCGCCGCCGAGGGCTTCCCCGCCGCCGACGCGGTCGCCGACCGTACGGCGCAGGTGCTGGACCGCCAGGTGCTGGTCGAGTCACTCCGCTCCCTCGACCGGGTCCATCAGGAGGCCGTCGTACGCGTCCATCTCCTCGGCCAGAGCGGGGTCGACGCGGCCCGCGCCCTGGGCATACCGGGCGGGACGCTGAAGTCCCGGACGCACTACGGGGTGCAGGCCCTTCGCCGGCACCTCGCCGACCGGGGCGTCCTCGCCCGGGGAGTCGCCTCGTGACCGCCGCAGCCGCACCCGCCTCGACCCTCGCCCTCGCGGTGCCCCGGGGTGCGCCCGGGCTGATCGGCCTGGGCGGGCTGCTGCTTCTGCTCGCCGTCCTCGCCCACCTCGCCGTCCGGCGCGGCGGCGGGTGGAGGGCGGCGCGGCGCAGGGCGCGGCGCGAGGTCGCTGCCACGGGCGCCGCGTTCGCCGCACCCGTCCGGGCACACCTGCGCTTCCGCCGCGACGTGCGGCTCGTCCTGCGGCTGCTGGGCGGCCGGGAGGGCTGGGCCGACGCGGAGCGGGCGGTCCTGAACGCCGGGCTGGTCCCGGACGTCCGGCCGTACGCGGCGCTGCTCGGCCCGGCCCTGGTCGGGGTGCTGGTGGCCTGCGGGCCCGGCACACCGCCGCAGCCGCCGGAGCCCTGGACCGTGGACGACGCCGACCCGCGGCTCTGGTGGATCGCCCGGGAGGACGTGGCCACGTCCCCGACCGGGGTGGGGCGGGCCGCGCCGCTGCTGGCCGTCCTGGGCACCGACGGGCGGCACGCCGTCCTGCTCGACCTGGCCGACGGACCCGCCGTCCTGGAGTTCGGCGGCGAGCGGGGTCTGGCCCGGGCGGTGCTCCAGGCCGTGGCGGCGCAGCTGGACACCCGGCTGCCGGTCGGCGCGGTCACCGTGGCCGACGGCGTCCACCCCCAGCACCATGGCCCCGATTCGGCCGCCGCCCTGGTGGCGGCCGAGCGGGCGGCCGCCGGTGGGCACCAGGCGTTCGCGGTCTGCGCCACGGTCGTGGACCAGGAACGTCCGGCGGCCGGGGTGCGCGTCCTGACGCTCGGCGGGGCCAGGGGTACCGCGAGACTGCTGACGGCCGACCGGGACGGGCTGCGGATCCGGGGCAGCGGGCTGCGGGTCGAGGCCGTGGCGCTGGCCAGGGCGACCGCACGGATCCTGCCGAGCCTGCCGCCGCACCCCGCGTTCGACGCCGCTCCGGCGGACGACGCCGACCTGGTCGAGCCGGACCTGGTCGGGCAGGACCTGGTCGGGCAGGAGCCGGTTGAGCCGGACCGGACCGAGCCCGCCCCGGACGAGCCGGAGCGGCCGGTCGCGCCCGGGACGGCTGCGGCCGCCGCGTCTCCCGCGGTCGGGCCGGCGCCCCTTCCGGCGCCCGCACCCGTGCTTCCCATGCCCGCCGCCCCCGAGCCCGTCGATCCCACACCCTCGCCGCCGCCGGGACCCGCGGCGCCCCCGGCGGTCGTGGAACCGGCCCCGTTCCGGGTCGGTCCGGTGGCCCCCGCCCCGGACCGGGACAGCCCGGTGCAGGCCGGATGGCAGCGGTTCGCCCGGCGCACGCCCGGCGTGGACGGGGCCGCAGCCGCAGCCACTCCGCAGGGCATCGAGGACCCGGTGGCCTCGGGGGTCCGGAGCCGGCTGGGCCGCCTGAGCCCGGTGAGCGGCTCGGACGAGGGGGCGTTCGGCCCCGTCCGCGCACCAGCCGCCCGGCCCCCGGGCGAGCCGCCGGAGGTGGACGACCTGGCCGAGCCGGACCGCGCCACGCGCGGCCCCGGGGTCTCCGCCGCCGTCGCGGACTGACCGGCCGGCCGGGGCGCCTCCCGGCCGGCCCACCGGCCGCCGACCTGCACCGCACCGACCTGCACCGACCTGCACCGCGCCCGACCTGCACCGCACCGACCCGTACCGCGCTGGACCCGCACCGACCTGCACCGCGCCCGACCTGCACCGCACCGACCCGTACCGCGCTGGACCCGCACCGACTCGCACCGCGCCCGACCTGCACCGCGCCCGACCCACCGCGTCCGATCCCCGCCCCCGCCGCCGAGTCCCCGTCGAGCCCGACCCCCTGGAGAACACCCGGTGAAGCTCACCGTCACCCTCGTCGACGCCGCCGACCGCCGCCGCGACCACGTGCTGGACCTGGCACCGTACGCGACCGTCGGTGAGCTGGCCGCCGCGGTGGACCGCGACCCGTCCGGGCCGCAGACCCCCCGTCAGGAGGCCGGTCGGGCCGGCGGGGTGGAGGCGTTCCTGGCGGAGGAGGGCTCGGCCCCGCCGCGCGGACTCCACCTGGGGTCCGCGCCGCTGGACCCGGAGGCCCTGGTCGCGGAGTCCGGGGTGGTCGAGGGCACCGTCCTGGGGCTCGGCGCACCCGTCCGGGCCCCGGACCGGATCAGGATCCCCCCACCCGACGGCCCGTCCGACGGTCCGGCGCACCTGGAGCTGCACCTGGTCTCCGGCCCCGGCGCCGGGCAGACCTGGCGGCTGGGGCCCGGCAGTCACGAGATCGGCTCGGATCCGGCCTGCGCTGTCCGGCTGCGCGGCGCCGACGTCCCGGCCGGCGGCCTCTGGCTGACCGTCGGCCAGGACGGCTCCGCGACCTGGCACCGGACGGCCGGCGCCCCGGGCGAGGTCCGCAGCTGCACCCCGGGCCCGCCCCCGGCCCCCGGCGCCGAACCCGCCCCCGCCGCACCCGCCCCGCGGCACGGGGTCGTCACCGCCTGGCCGCTCGGCGGTGACGTCGCGGTAGGCGCGGCGCTGCTGCGCCTCGTCGAGCCCGTCGAGCCGGACGCCGCCGTGGTGCCCTCCGCGGACGGCGTCGGCGTGGACTACAACCGCCCGCCGCGGATCGCCCCGCACCTGGACGCCGAGCGGCTCCGGCTGCCGCTGCCCCCCACGGCGCCCGCCCGGCGCCCGTTCCCGCTGTTGCTGATGCTGGCGCCGGTGGTGCTCGGCATGGTGATGGTCGCGGTCTTCCATTCGTACTTCTACCTGGTGTTCATCCTGTTCAGCCCGGTGATGGCGCTTGCCAACTGGATCGGCGGCAGGCGCAGCAACCGCCGGCAGCACGAGCAGGACGAGGCCCGCTACCGGGCCCGCCGCCGGACGCTGGAGCGGGAGATCCGGGTGGCGGCCGACCGCGAGCGGGAGGTGCGCGGCCTGGCCGGGCCGGACCCGGCGACGGTCGGGCTCACCGCCGTCGGCCCCGGCAGCCGGCTCTGGGAGCGGCGTCGCCGCGACCCGGACCACCTGGTGCTGCGGCTCGGCACGGTCGACCAGCCGTCCGTGAAGGAGCTGGACGACCCCGCCCGCGACGAGAACCACCGGGCGGTGCGCTGGAACATCCCGGACGTGCCGATCGGTGTCGAGGTCGCCGAGCACGGCGTGGTCGGCGTGGCGGGCACGGAGGAGCCCGTCCAGGCGCTCGCGCGCTGGCTGGTGGCCCAGTCCGCCGTCCTGCACAGTCCGCGCGACCTGCGCGTGGTGGTCCTCTCCGACCAGGCCCGCGCGGACGGCTGGGCCTGGGTGCGCTGGCTGCCGCACCTGCGCCCGGCGGCCCCGGGCGGCCCGCTGGTGTCCATCGGCAACGACCCCGAGTCGACCGCGAACCGGATCTCCGAACTGGTGGCCCAGATCCAGGCCCGGCAGCGGGTGCTGGGTTCGTCCATGGGCAAGGCGATGTTCAACGAGCCGGACGTGCTGGTGATCGCGGACGGCGCCCGGCAGCTGCGCGAGGTGCCGGGGATGGTGCAGGTGCTCACCGACGGCCCCCGGGTGCGGGTGTTCAGCGTCTGCCTGGACACCCAGGAGCGGCTGCTGCCGGAGGAGTGCAGCACCGTCGTCCTGGCCGCCGGCCACCGGCTCACCGTCCGCCGCACCGGCGCGCCGGACCTCACCGACGTCCGCGCGGACCTGGTCGACGCCGACTGGTGCGAGCAGGTCGCCCGGGCCCTGGCGCCGGTGCGGGACGTCAGCCCCGAGCACGACGCCGGGCTGCCGCAGCAGGTCAGGCTGCTGGACCTGCTGCGGCTCGAACCGCCGGACCCGGACCAGCTGCTGGCCCGCTGGCGCCGACGGCCCGCGTCGACCGCCTTCCTGCTCGGTACCGGCTACGACGGGCCGCTCACCCTGGACCTGGTCCGCGACGGCCCGCACGCGCTGGTCGCCGGCACCACCGGCTCCGGCAAGTCGGAGCTGCTCCAGTCCTTCGTCGCCTCGCTGGCGGCCGCCAACCGGCCGGACGAACTGACCTTCGTCCTGGTCGACTACAAGGGCGGCTCGGCCTTTCGCGAGTGCGCCGAACTCCCGCACACCCTGGGCATGGTGACCGACCTCGACGCCCACCTGGTGGAGCGCGCGCTGGCCTCGCTGGGCGCCGAGCTGCGCCGCCGCGAGCGGCTGCTGGCGGAGGTCGCGGCCAAGGACCACCCCGAGTACCGCTCCAAGCGGCTCGCCGACCCGGGGCTGCCGCCGCTGCCGCGACTGCTGCTGGTCATCGACGAGTTCGCCACTCTGGTCCGGGAGGTGCCGGACTTCGTCCCCGGGCTGATCGGGATCGCCCAGCGCGGCCGCTCGCTCGGTATCCACCTGGTGCTCGCCACCCAGCGCCCCTCCGGCGCGGTCACCAGCGACATCCGCGCCAACACCAATCTGCGGATCGCGCTGCGGGTCACCGACTCGACCGAGAGCCAGGACATCATCGACACCTCCGAGGCCGTGCACATCCCCGCCTCCGCCCCCGGGCGGGCGCTGGTGCGCCTCGGGCACCGCTCGACCGTGCCGTTCCAGGCCGCCTGGGCGGGCGCCGCCCGGCCCGGGGCGGACGCCCGGGGGCCCGCCGCTGCGCCGCGCCGCGCGGGCGGCGCGGTGCGTGCCGTCGAACTCTCCTGGACCGGACTCGGCCGCCCGGTCGCGCTGCCGGCGGCGGACGTCGACCCCGGCGCGCCCACCGCCCCGGCCCCCACCGACCTGCAGGCCCTGGTGGACGCCCTGATCGAGGCCGCGGCCGGGCTGGACGACTTCGTGCCGCAGCCCAGCCCGTGGCTGCCCGCCCTGGCGGAGGAGGTCCGGCTCGACGAACTGGTGGCGCTGCTGCCCGAGTACGAGGGCCGCGGCATCCCGCCGATCCCCTACGCCCTGGAGGACGTCCCGCAGCTCCAGGAGCGCCGGGTCGCCACCGCCGACCTGGCCACCTTCGGGCACCTCTACGTGGTCGGCGCGCCCCGCTCCGGCCGGACGCAGGTGCTGCGCACCCTGGCCGGTTCGGCCGCCCGCACCGCCTCCTCGGCCGACGTGCACCTCTACGGCATCGACGCCGCCGGCGGGGGCCTGGCCGCGCTCACCGCCCTGCCGCACTGCGGGGCGGTCGTCTCGCGGCACGACCTGGAGCGACTGGAGCGCCTGCTGCACCGGCTCACCAGCGAACTGACGAAGCGTCAGGAGTTCTGCAGCGAGCGGAACGCGGCCGGTCTGAACGAGCTGCGCGCCGTGCTGCCCGCAGCGGAGCGGCCCGCGCACATCCTGCTGCTGATCGACGGCTGGGACGCGCTGGCGGGCCTGCTCGACGACCACGACAACGGGCGGCTCGCGGACGTCGTCACCCGGCTGCTGCGCGAGGGCGCGGCGGTCGGGATCCACGTGGTCGCCAGCTCGGAGCGCTCCCTGCTCGGCGGCCGGCTGGCCGCGCACAACGACCATAAGCTGCTGCTGCGCCAGGGCGACCGCAACGACTACCAGCTGGTCGGCCTCTCGCCGAGCAAGGTGCCCGGCGCGGTGCCGGCCGGGCGCGGCTGGCACGTGCTGAGCGGCACCGAGACCCAGGTCGCGCTGCTCGCCCCCGGCGCGGGTGGCCAGGAGCAGGCCCGCGCGCTGGCCGCGATCGGCGTCGAGACCGCCCGCCGGGACGCCAAGGTACCCGTCTCCCGGCGGCCGTTCCCGGTTGCCGCGCTGCCCCGGTCGGTCGACTTCGCCGAGGCCTACGAGACGGTCGGGCCCGAGCTGCGCCGCCCGATGTGGGGCCTGCTCGGGCTGGGCGGCGACGACGCGGGCCCGGTGGGCGTGGACTTCGCCGGCACGTCGGCGGCGTTCGCGGTGCTCGGCCCGCCCGGATCGGGCCGCAGCACGGTCCTCGCCTCGCTGGCGGTCTCCCTGCTGGCCGGCGGTACCTCGCTGGTGGTGCTGACCCCGCGGCACTCGCCGCTGCGGGCGCTGGCCCGGCACGCCCGGGCACGGGTGCTCACCGAGCCGGACCCTTCGCCGCAGGACGTCCAGGCGGCCCTCGACGGGCTCGACGGGCCCAGGGTGGTGGTGGTCGACGACGCCGACCTGCTGGCGATGCCGGCCTGTGACCGGATCCTCAAGGACATCGCCGCGTTCGGCCGCGACCGCGGCCTCGGACTGCTCTACGCCGGGCCGGCCGACGCCCTCCAGGTCGCGATGGGCAGCTGGGTGACGGCCGCCAAGCGGGCTCGCCGGGGGCTGCTGCTGGCACCCAAGAGCCTGCAGGAGGGGGACATGATCGGCGTCCGGCTGCCGGTGCACCTCATCCGCACCACCCCGTCGGTCGGCCGGGGCTGGACCACCGGCCGGGCCGGGGAGCCGATGGCCGTGCAGGTGCCGCTGACGGTGCTGCGCGCGGAGGGCTGAGCACGCGGCGGGGGCCGGGACGTCCGTCCCGGCCCCCGCACGGTGCTGGTGTCACTTGCTCTCGCGCAGGCTGGCGGCCATGTCCTGGTCCATCTGGTGCATCTGGTCCTTGATCTGCCGGAACTGCTTGGCGAAGCCCTTGATGCCGTCCATCGCGGCCAGCAGGCTGGTGTTGAACTTGTCGTACGCCTCCTGCATCGCGGGGCTGGACTGCTGGAACACCATGCCGTCGCCGAGCAGGCCGTTCACGTCGTTCTTCAGGTCGTTCAGCATCGGCACGATGTTGTCGCTGGCCGAGTCCAGCCGGCCCGAGGTGGCCTCGATCTTCTCGAAGTCCAGGGAGATGTTGGGCATGGTCGTCCTCTCGAAGGGTGGTGGGTGACCGTGGCCGGGGGCCGGGTCAGTACATCGTCGGGGGGTCGTAGTCCGGGTCGGGCTCCGGTGGGCCGCCGCCGGTCTGCTGCCACTCCTGGCCCGGCCCGCCGCGGTGGTACTCGGTCTTCACACCGTCGTTGTCGGTGACGGTCATGTCGCCGCTGCCGTCCTCCCGCAGGTGCGTCTCGGCGTGGTTCTTGGTGCCGTCCGCGTACACGGTGTCGGTGGTGAAGGAGCGGCCGTGGTCGGTGTAGCTGGTGGTCGAGGTGTAGGTCTGGCCGTCGTGGGTGACGGTCGTCTCCTCCTTGATCACGTTGTTGTCGCCGTCCAGCGTGAGGTGGGTGTGCACCGAGCCGTTGGCGGTGTCGATGGTCTGGTCGACGGGCGGCGCGCCGGGGTCGGTCGCCTTGCAGAAGTCCGGGACCGTCCCGTCCGGGCCGGGGGTGCACTGGTCGGCGTGGGCGTTGCGGTAGTCCCAGGCCGCCTTGTCGTTGCGCCAGGCGTCCAGGCCCATGTTGGTGCCCATCACCCCCAGCCCGTCGGCGACCTGCGCGTCCACGTCGAAGTAGCCGTCGGCGACCGCGCCGAAGACGTCGCCCAACTGCTTGAGGTGGTCCACGGCCCGGTTCATCGGGTCCTTGGAGAGCCGGTAGAGGCTGCGGAAGCCGTTGGTGACGTTCGGGTCCCCGAACACGGCCTGGGCGTCGCCGAGCTTGCCCGAGCCGTACTGGGAGAAGAGGCTGTCGTGCAGCGTCGGCGAGATCCGGTCCGCGAGGCTGTGCAGGTCCTTGCGGGCCTCGTGGAGGATCCCGTAGTCCATCGAGAAGTCGGGCAAGGGTCCCTCCGGTCGGGTCGGCACACCGTGCTGCTGCGCCCGGACCACGTCCGAGCCCCGGCCCCGGTTCACCACGCCTCGCCGGCGCGGCCCGGGGCGCCGCGGTGAGCCGTCGTCGAGCTGCCGTCCAGCCGCCGTCGGGCCGTGTGAACCGCCGGGGCCGTCCGGCCGTGGTCAGGCGGGAGTGCTCCGCGCACGGCGGCGGGCGTCCCACCCGCGAGGCCGCGTACGGAGAGGACCCGAGATGGCTCAGCGTCCGACCGACTGGACCGCGATCGGCCTGAGCGGTGACCCCACGCCGGGGGATCCGGACCGGATGGACGAGGTGCAGCGCTCGCTGGCCGACCTCGGCCGGGTCGCCCGGGAGATCGACGACGCGCTGGACGCGGTGCTCAACAAGACCGGTGACGGCGCGTTCGTCGGGCAGACGGCCGACGCGCTCCGCGACAAGATCAGCGGACCGCTGCGCGGCTTCGTCCAGTCGGTGGCCGACGCCTTCGAGAACTCCGCCCGGGCGCTGACCACCTACGCGGGCGTGGTGCGCGACCAGCAGTGGCGCGCGGACAACGCGCTCTCCCAGGGTCGCGGCCTGGCCAAGGACGACTCCCGGCTGACCGAACTGGCGGGCACGGCCCGGCAGGCCGGCACGGCCCAGGACGAGGCCGGCCGGACGGCCGGCAGCGCGCTCAGCAGCGCCGCCCGGGGGATCAAGCAGCCGGTCTCCGACTGCGACCTGTTCTGGGAGGCCTTCCAGTGGCTGGCCATCGCGCTGATCCTGCCCGCGCTGATCTTCGGCGGTCCGATCGCGCTGATCGCCATCGGCGCCAACCTCGCGATCTTCGTCAAGACGGCCGTCGACTTCGCCCAGGGCAAGGCCAGCGCACTGGACCTCTTCCTCTCCGGCCTCGGCATGATCGCACCGACCACCAAGGGCATCCCGCTGCTCAAACTCATCAGCGCCGGGGCCAAGTTCACCTGGACCGGGATCAAGAGCGTCGGCCAGACGGTGAGCAACTTCTTCCGCGGCGTGTTCACCGGCGGCGGCCTGCACGGCTTCAGGTTCCTGCCCGGCCTGTCGGACCTCGCCAGGATCACCGGCAGCTGGATCAAGTCCGGCGGTCTCTGGGTGAAGAGCACGATCACCAACCTGCCGCACCTGGCGGGCGTGACCTTCAACGCCGGTGGTCTCGCCGTCATCCAGGGCATCAAGAGCCTGCCCGGCCTGGTCCGCGGCCTGCCCGCCGGCCTCGGCCGGATCGGTACCGGGTCCTGGAACTTCGCCCGGGCCGAGCTCGGCGGCACCAAGTGGCTGCGGCTGTTCCTGCCGGTCGACGCGGCCGAGATCGGGCGGTTCGGGCTGCGCGGCGCCCTGCGGATCGGTTTCTTCGAGCGCGGTGTGCTCGGGAGGTTCCGGTTCGGGGCGCCCCTGCTGGGCACCGCCGGGCGCACCGCCGCGGCGATCCCCGTCCCACCGCCGCTGCACCAGGTGGACGCCCTGGTCGACCTGCCGCGCGCGGACCTCGCGAAGGTCCGGCTCGGCGACTGGTCCGGACCGCGCGGTCTGGACCTCCCGCACCTGGAACCCGGCGGCCTCGGGCTCTCCTTCTCCCGGCCGCCGACCTTCGGCGTGCACTCCGGCTTCACCGACCAGCTCTCGTTCGCGCCGCACGCCGTGCGTCAACTGGACGCCCTGCTCGACATCCCGGTCCGCGAGCTGCACTCCGTCCGGATGGGCGACTGGGGCAACCTCACCGTCACCCCGGGCGGCCTCCACCTGGACACCGGCCTCGGCGTCAGTGCCCACCCGGGCGGACTCGGGGCGGGGGCGGGCGTGCACGCGGGCACGCCCGCCAGCCTGCACCTGCCGGGCACGCTCGGCAGCGTGCAGCCGGCCCCGGTCCACCTCGCCGAGGTCACGACGGGCGCCGGCACCGGCGCCGTCCACCTGCCGTCGGTGCAGACCCAGGCGATCGGCCTGCACCAGCCGACCACCGGGGTGGGCACGATCGGCACGGGGGCCGTGCACACCGCCACCCCGCACGTGCCCGCCGTGCACACCGCCGACCTGTCGGCCCCGACCACCCAGCTGGCCCCGACCACTCAACTACACGGGCCCACCGTGCTCCAGCACAGCGGCGGCCTCACCCCCGGCATCGCCGTTCCGGGTGCGTCCGTCCCCGGCCTCGGCGCGGTCGGCACCCCGGGCGCGCAGCTGCACGGCGCGCTGGACCTGCTCGCCACCGGCTCCCCGATCAACCGTGCGGATTCCCCCGTCTTCAGCACCGGTGCCCACCTCGGCGACCACAGCCGAAGTGCCCTGAACGCCCATCAGGTCAACCTGCACCTCTCCGAGTTCGCCCCTCCCCGGGTCACCGTCGCCCCGCCGGTCGTGCTGCCCGGCGTGCACACCGTGACCCCGCCCGCCACGGGGGTGGTCGGCCGGGTGGACGACGCCCTCGGCCTGCTCGACACCGGCGCCCTGGCCCGCACCCAGTCGCCGACATCCCTGGTCCAGGCCCCGACCGTCCAGGCGCCGGCCGTTCATTCGCCGGTCGTGCACACTCCGACCGGTCACACTCCGGCCCCGGTGGTCCTCACTGCGGCCCCGACGCCCCCGGTGCACACTCCCAGCGGTACCGGACTCCCGCACGGCGCCGGCCCCGAGCGGCTGACCGGCGCCCAGCTCGACCGGCTCTGGCGCGAGCAGAGCGACCGGGTGGTCGCCCTGTTCGGCCGGGCCGACGACCCGGGTCGGGTGGCCCGCCTCGATGCCTGGGCCGATCTCACCCTGGCCCGCCACGAGTTCGGCCGGGCCGAGCGGCTGCTGTCCGACCTGCACTCCCGCCCCGGCTCCGGCTCGCGGCCCAGCCCGGTGGTGATCCACGCCCAGGCCTCGGTGGACGCCGCCGCCCAGCGCCTCGACGACACCCTCGACCGGCTCGCCGCGCTCGGCGTCGACCCGGCCCGGATGGACCAGGACCTCGCCCGGCTCACCGCCGACAGCCTGCGCGAGCGCCCCCGGCTGCTCGGCGGAGCCGAGACCGGCGGCGGCGCCCCGCCGGTGCACGTCCAGCCGCAGGTCGCGCCCCAGCTCGCGCCGCAGCCGCACGTCCAGCCCCAGCTCGCACCGCAGCCCGCACCGCAGCCCGTCGTGCTCACCCTGACCGACAGCGCGGCGGGCGGCCCCAACGGCTGGCGGATCGAGACCACCACCGCCGGCGGCGGGCCGGTCCACCGGGTGCTGGACGCCCACGACGTGCCGGACCCGACGCTGCGCCCGATCGCCCGCCCCGGCGGCGGCTTCGACATCCACAACGCCCAGCTCGGCAGCGTCCAGAGCTACGACGGAACCGGCCGGCTGGTGGCCGAGGACCTCCCGCTCACCGGCCCGGACGGCGCACCGGTCGGGCAGTACGTGCACATCGACTTCGACGGCCAGGGCCACCCGACGTACCAGGTGCACGACGTCGACGGCGTCGTGGGGCTCCACGTCAGCCCCCGCCCGGGCGGCGGCTTCGACCTGCGCGACCCGGTGACCGGCGGACACCGCGGCTTCGACCACGGCGGACAGTTCGTCGAGGAGGGCCGTCCGCTGCTGGTCGCGGGCGGTGTGCCGCTGGGGCCGGTGCTGCTCCTCGGCCACGACAACGGGGTGGTCACCCGCTCGCTGGGCAACGCCGGCGGCCACGACCTGACCGTGCTGAACGGCGGGGCCGGCCTGCGGGTCACCGACCCGGTCACCGGCCGCTCGGTCCGGTTCGACCCCGACGGCGGGTTCCAGGGGGAGAGCCTGGCGCTCGGTGACGGGGCGGGTCTGCGGGGGACGCACTTCGTGGTGCCGCAGGGTGGTGGTCACGTGCTCACCGATGTGGCCGGTACGCGGTTGCCGCAGCCGGTGACCACGCTGCCGGACGGCACGGTGCGGCTGACCGACCTCGGGACCTTCCGTTCGGTGCGTTACGGCGGTGACGGTCTGCAGGTGGAGAGCGGTCTCGCGGTGGCGGACGTGCACGGTGTGCGGGGGCTCCACTTCCTCACCGACGGTGCCCCGCACCGGCTGACCGATGACCTCGGTCGGCCGACGGGTCTGACGGCCGATCCGCTGCCGGCCGGTGGTTGGCGGGTGACCGATCCGCAGTCCGGGGTGTCCACCCGATACACGCAGCAGGGCGGCTTCGGCGAGCAGGGCATCTCGCTCGGTGACGGGGCGGGTCTGCGGGGGACGCGCTTCGTGGTCCCGCAGGGTGGCGGTCACGTGCTCACCGATGTGTCCGGTACCCCGCTGCCCGAGCGGGTGATCGCCCACCCGGGCGGCGGCTTCCGGGTCGAGCAGCCACCCCTCACGCCCGGCGGCGGCCTGCGGTACCAGCGGCACGGCGCGGACGGCACTCTCCAGGTCGACGGGCAGCAGGTGCTCGACGGCACCGGCCGGCCGCTGGGCCATCTGGAGCGCCCCGCCGGCGGCCCGGTCCACCCGCTGGCCTTCCAGTGGCTGGACGCCGGCTTCCACCCGGACCCCCGGTGGATCGTCACCCCGGAGGGCACCGGGTTCCGGGTCGTCGACCCGGCCGGCGGGTTCCGGGTCTTCGACGACGCCGGGCGGATCGTCGACGACGGGACCAGGCTGCACGGCCCCGGCGGAGCGGTGCTGGACCAGTGGGTGGTGGTGCACACCCCGCCCGGTGGCCCACGCACCCTCGGCGTCGTGGACGCCGGCGGCACCCCGCTCCCGCACCTCACCGCCGTCGACCGGCCCGGCGGCGGGCACCAGATCACCGACACCACCGCGGGCGGGGACTTCGTCCGCTACGGCGCGGACGGTGCACGGCTGGAGACCGGCACCGGGCTGCAGGGCCCCGACGGCCACCCGAACGGCACCTTCGCGGTCGTTCCGGAGCCCGGCCCCGGCGCCGTCGCGGGCCCGGGCCACCTGGAGGGCCCGGCCGGCGTCCGGGTGCCCGAACGGATCGTCACCGTGCGGCCGGACGGCGGGCTGCAGGCGTCCTTCGACCGCCCGGGCGGCGCCCGGCACGGCGAGTTCACCGTCCACGCGCCGAACGGGGGCGCCGTCACCCACCAGGGCTTCAACGTGGTGGACGGCGGCCGCCGCACCGACCACCAGTACGTCATCGACCACACCGCGGCCGGGGGAGCCACCTGGCAGCGGACGCCGCACCCGGCGGCGGCCACCCCGCCCCCGGTCGGCACCGGCGCGTTCCACCACGGTCGGGTGGAGATCACCGGCGGCGGCAACCGCATCCGGCTGCTGTCCGCCACCTACACGCCGGTGGAGGTGTTCGAACGGCGGATGCTGTCCGGTGGCGGGATCCTGGACGCCTTCCGGCGCACCGACACGCTCTCCTTCGGCGACCTCAACCGCCGGACCGCCTGGGCGCAGTGGGACGGCGCCGGCGGCCTGGCGGGCCACGGCACGCGCCGCTACGACACCTCCGGCTTCGGCTGGCGGGACGTCGACCACCGGGGCACCACCGTCCACCAGTACCGCGACGGGCTGCAGAAGACCGGCGGCGTCACCGGCCACACCTTGGCCGTCCGCGGCGCCGACCGCTCCTGGACCTGGCACCGCTTCGACGGCGCCGGGGTGGAGCTCGGGCACGGCCCGCGCACCCAGCACCGGGACAGCGGCTGGACGGACCGGCTCGGCGACGGCACCAACACCGTCGTCCAGAAGCAGTGGGGGATGGGCCACGGGCCGGACAAGGCCGGGCACTTCCAGGAGTACACCTGGCGAAACGGTGTCGGGCAGACCTGGGAGCGGCAGTCCCCGCACGGCAAGGAGGTCGGCAAGCGCGAAGTCCTGGCGACCGACCGGGGGGTGCTGACCACGACCCGCTGGTCCGAGCAGCGCCCGCCGCTCTGGGTGCGCGACCGGCTCGGCGGGGCGCCGCAGGGCTCCGTCCGCCACCTGGGCAGTGACACCCGGTTCCAGACCTTCCTCTGGAACAAGACCGGCGGTGTGAACCCCGGTGGCGGCCTGCGCTACGTGGGCATGGACAGCAGCGTGGTCGACCTGGGCGCGGACGGCCGGTTCGTCCGCTCCACGGTGAAGCTGCACAGTGGCGCCACGCTCAAGGTCGGTGACCACGCCACCCCGCCGCCCCATCCGCCGACCAACCCCGCGCACGTCCCCTGGGAGGAGCCCGGCCGCGCCGGCTACCGGGCCGAGCTGACCCCGCCGGCCGGCGGCGGCGCGAACCACCCGGTCTGGCAGGACCGCTTCCAGGCACCGGGCGGCCACGACTGGCGGGTGGCCCGGGAGGGCTTCCCCGACGGCTCGGTGCGCGAGTACCGGGTGCCGCCGCGGGTCGATCCGGTAACCGGGCAGGTCCACGCCCGGTCGGCCGACCCCTGGGTGCAGCGCGACGCCCACGGCAACCTGACCGGCACCCACGACAGTTGGAGCGACGCGCACGGCAACGTCACCCGGATCACCGGCACCGGCCGCCCGGACTCCGCCGAGTGGCGCTGGACCGGCACCGACCACCTGGGCAACCCGGTCTCCGGTCGCCGGCTGGTGTTCCGCGGCTCCGACGATCCCCGGCTGCCCTGGGACGACTCCTTCCGGGACTTCGACGCCACCGGCGCGCTGGTCCGCGAACGGAACATGCTCGACGGCGGCCGGTACGCGGACTCCTGGCGGGGCGTCGACCCGGTGGGCGGCGGCGAGCGCTGGTTCACCCGCAAGTACGGACCGGACGGCGCCGCCGTCGACTACGGCGCCGGACAGCAGGTCCGCCGCTGGTGGAACGGGACCACCCGGACGTGGGACGACCAGTGGCGGGCCGGCGCCCGGCACTTCCGGGACGAGTTCCGCCCGGCCGGCGGCGGCCCGGCCCTCACCGTCCGCGAGGTGCCCCCGCACCTGTCGCTCGGCGACGGCCCGCTGCGGGTGCGCGAGTACGTCCAGGGCAACGGCGCGCCGCACCCGCCCGGCGCCTGGAAGGAGTTCGACCACGGCGCGGTGGTCCGCGAGCGCAAGCCGCTCGGGGACGGCACCTTCCTGGAGAAGGACGCCTGGCGCAGCCAGTGGCGCCGCTACGACGGCAACAACCGGATCATCGCGCAGCGCACCGACAGCGGCCTGGTCTGGGAGACGGCCCCCGGCGGCCGCTTCCGGGTCACCGGCAACGAGTACGACTTCCGCGGCCCGCTCACCGAGATCCGCGGCTTCGGCCGGCGGATCCGCGAGGCCAACCGGCTGCCCTGGGGCGACTCCGTCGAGATCCGGGTGCCGCGGATGCGGAACGCACTGGACGGGGTGCCGGGCCTGCCCGCCGCGAACCACGGGATCGTGCCACTCGGCGAGGCGCTCTACCAGCCGTACTGGAAGGTGCTGGCGAAGAAGGTCGCGCTGGAGTTCGGGCAGGAGTTCGTCCTGGAGTTCGCCGCCAACCTGGCCGTCAACGGCATCGTCGCGGCCGTCAACAACAAGCCGTTCACCGGCAAGGACGCGCTCAAGTCCTTCGCGAACGCGGCGGTCGGGGCCGGCGTCAAGAGCCTGGTCTCCACCGGGATGCACGAGCTGCGCGGCTCCGCCGTCGGCGGCCCGAAGTCGGTGCTGGGCAACGTGGACGGCGGGAAGCACGAGCTGCGCCGGCCCAACAACCACGACAAGCACTGGGCCAACGAGTGGGCGGGCAACGAGACCCCGACCCGCTGGCGCGGCGGCACCTACGACTTCTTCTACAACGCGGCGCTGGGCGGCCTGGTCGGCTGGGTCAACGGCTCGATGAACGCCGCCGTCTGGGGCGTCACCGGGGCCGACGGCAAGACCCACGTGCTGAGCGGGATGGACGCCTTCCTGGACGGCGGCATCGCGGGCCTGGCCGGGCTGACCACGGCGAGCAGCGCGGCGATCGCCAAGAACGCCGTGATCATGGGCGGTGGCAGCCGGTTCTTCCACCGGCAGGGCTTCGCCGAGTTCTGGATCCAGCTGCCGTTCAAGATCTTCGAGAAGTCGATCACCTCGATCTGGCTGACCAACGCCTACCGGGCGAGCATCAACCCCCCGTGGTACCGCAACCCGGCCCCGGTGCCCAAGCCCGTCCTCACCCCCGCCCCCGTACCGCAGCAAGGACAACAGCCCTGATGCAACACCGGACACACCGGATCCACGCCGTCGGCCCGCGCGGCCGGGGCGTCCACCGCCTGATCGCCGACGCCCTGCGGGCCGCCCTGCCCGGCGACACGGTGGTGGTCGCCCCCGGACGCTACGAGGAGTCGCTGGAACTCCCGCGGCGGGTCGTGCTCCTCGCCGAACAGGGCACCGGCACCGTCCTGCTGGCCGCCCCGCCCGGCGGCGGCCCCGCGCTCACCGTGCAGGGGCCGGACTGCCTCGTCCGCAGCCTGGACATCGAGGGCGCCGACCCCGGCGAGCCCGCCGTCACCGTCGCCCCCGGCGCCGGGCTGGTGCTGGCCCACTGCACCGTCCGCGGCGGCCGGGTCGAGGTCCGCGGGCCCGACGGCCCCGAGCCGGGGCAGCGGGACGCCGACGGTGAGGACGGCACCTCGGCCGTGCTGCTGCGGGACTGCCGGCTGCACGGCGCCCGGCTCGCCGCCCTTCGCCTGTCGGGTGGCGCCCGGGTCCGCGCCGAGTCCACCGTGATCGCCGACACCGACGGCACCGGCGCCGTGCTCTCCGGGACGGCCCGCCTGGACGCCGTCCGGCTCCGGCTGGAGTCCACCACCGGCTCCGGGATCCGGCTGCGCGGGCGCTCCCGGCTCCGGCTCGCCGACTCCGCGCTGCACGGCACCGGCCGGGCCGGCCTCCTCCTGGAGGACGGCGCCGGGGCGGTCGTCGAGACCACCCGGATCGAGGCGCCCGGCGCGGCCGGCGTGCACGTCACCGGCACGGCCTCGGCCCAGCTGGTCGACTGCCGGATCCTGCGGGCCGCCGCCAGCGCCCTGGTCGTCCAGGACGACGGCCGGCTCGGCGCCGACGGCTGCACGGTCGCCGCACCCGCCGCCAACGGCCTGCTGGCCACCGACCACGCCCGGGCCGAACTCACCGACTGCCGGCTGGACGACTGCGCGTTCAGCGCCGTCCACCTCTCCGGCGAGGCCGCCGCCGTCCTCACCTACTGCCGGGTGCGGGGCGGCGCCGAGCACGGCGTCCACCTGGCCGGGAAGGCGGACGCCGCGCTGACCGACTGCACCGTCACCGGCGTCGCCATGACCGGCGTGGCCGTCACCGAGTACGCGCGCGCCACCGTCGCCGGCTGCCGGATCGCCGCCGCCCACACCGGCATCGCCGTCACCTCCCCGACCGGCTCCCGGATCGAGCACTCCACCGTCACCACGACCGCGCGGGCCGGGCTGGAGATCGGCACCGGCGGCAGCGCCGTCCTGGTCGGCAACCGGGTCGCCGAGGCGGGCGCGGCCGGCCTGCTGCTGGACGCCGGCTCCGACGCCCGCGTGGAGGGCGGCTCGGTGGAGGGCAGCACCGGCTCCGGAATGGTGGTGTGGACGGGCGCCCGGCCGGTCGTCGGCGGCCTGCGGATCGAGGACACCGGCCGCAACGGCATCTACTTCGCCGAGGGCGCCGGCGGCGTGTTCACCTCCTGCGACGTGGTGCGCAGCCGCTTCCCCGCGCTGCACCTGGCCGAGGGCGCCGCCCCCCGGCTGCGGCGCTGCCGGCTGCTCGACTGCACCGAGGCGCTCGGCGGCGAGGCGGGCGCCGCCCCCGTCTTCGAGGAGTGCGACCTCGGCGACCGCCCGGGGCTCCCGGCGACCCCGGCCGCTCCCGCCCTCCCGACCCCCGCCGCCCCGCCGCGCCCGGGCCTGCCCGGCGCCGCCGGGCCACCGACCGCCGTCCCCGCCGAACCGTTCGACGAGACGGTGGTGGAGGAGAGCCTCGACGACCTGCTGGCGGAACTCGGCACCCTGGTCGGCCTGGACCGGGTCAAGCACGACGTGCACTCGATGGTGAAACTGATGCAGGCCGTCCGGCTGCGCGAGGAGGCCGGGCTCCCCGCCCCGCCGCTCAGCCGCCACCTGGTCTTCGCCGGCAACCCCGGAACCGGCAAGACCACCGTCGCCCGGCTCTACGGACGGCTGTTGAAGGCCCTCGGACTGCTGCGCCGGGGCCACCTGGTCGAGGTGGACCGCAGCGCCCTGGTGGGCGAGTACGTCGGGCACACCGGGCCGCGCACCGCCGCCGCGTTCACCCGGGCGCTCGGCGGGGTGCTCTTCATCGACGAGGCGTACTCCCTGGTGCCGGCGGCCGGCGGCGGACACGACTTCGGCTTGGAGGCCGTCGCCACGCTGGTCAAGCTGATGGAGGACCACCGCGACGACGTGGTGGTGATCGCCGCCGGCTACCCGGCCGACATGGCGCGGTTCATCGCCTCCAACCCCGGGCTCTCCTCCCGCTTCACCCGCACCCTGGTCTTCGAGGACTACACCGCGCCCGACCTGGTCGCGATCGTCGACCACCAGGCCCGCGAGCACCGGTACGAACTCACCGCGGACGCCCGCCGGCGCCTGCTGCGCCACTTCGAGACGATCCCGCGCGGCTCCGGCTTCGGCAACGGCCGCTCCGCCCGGCAGACCTTCCAGGAGATGACCGAGCGGCAGGCCCAGCGCATGGCGGAGCTCACCACCGCCCCCACCCCCGGCCAACTCACCGCCCTGGAGCCGGAGGACCTCCCGTAGGGCCGCCCCCGGCCCGCGCCCTCCGGCCGGGACGCCGGCCCGGCGTCCTGCCGGCCTGTCCGAGTGCACGGGGCGGTGCGGCTCAGGCGTCCTGCCGCGCCGCCCGGGTGACGGTGCAGCGCAGGCCGCGGAAGGTGGAGGAGCCCATCTCGGCGTTCTCGTCCTCGTTGGTGGTCAGCAGGTTGACGTTGGCCTCCCGCCAGCCGCCGTCGGCGCCGCGCTCCGGGTACCACCAGGCGGCCGGGGCCATCACCACCTCGGGGGCGATCCGGTCGGTGAGCAGCACGCGCAGCCGGATGCGGCCGGTGCGGGTGGCGAGTTCGGCCCAGTCGCCGTCGGTCAGGCCCTCGCGGGCGGCGGCCTCGGGGTGCATCTCCAGCCGGGGCTCGGGCTCCTTGGAGCGCAGCGAGGGCAGGTCGCGGAACTCGGAGTTGAAGTAGAACGGCGAGTGCGCCGAGGTGAGCAGGTAGGGGCCGTCGTCCGGCCCGCCGACCGGCGGGCCGGGGACGGGCAGCGGAGGGTAGCCGAAGGCCCGCAGGGCGTCGCACCGCAGGCCGACCTTGCCGCTGCGGGTGCCGAAGCCACGGCTGCGGTACTTGTGGTACTCCAACGTGGTGGCCCGGTAGTGGAGTTCGGCCAGCTGCCGCCAGTCCATGCCGATCGGCTCCAGCCGGGTGTCCAGGGAGTCCCGGGCGTCGGGCCAGAAGTCGGCGGACAGGCCGAGCCGGTGGGCCAGCTCGGTGAGGATCCACTCGTCGGAGCGGGTGTCGCCGACCCGGGCGAAGGCCCGGCGGGCCGCGACGTAGTGGGCGTGCTCGACGATCTGGTCGCGCTCCAGCCAGCCGCCGACCGGGAGGACGAGATCGGCCATGGCGGCGGTCGGGGTGAGCCGGAGATCGGCGACGGCGAGGAAGTCCAGCCGCTCCAGGGCCCGCCGGACCCGGTCGGAGTCGGCGTAGTTGAGCAGCAGGTTGCTGCCGTGCACCAGCATGGTGGTGACCGGGTGGGGGGCGGTGGGGTCGAGCACGGCGTCCCAGACGGAGCCGGGGTGGGCCCAGCCGGACATGGCGAGGATGCGGTGCCGGTCGCCGCCGAGGCGCTTGGCGGCCTGCTCCGGCGCCAGCAGCTCGGCACGCGGGAAGGACCGCCGGCCGTCGATGCCGGGCGGGTCCCACAGGACGTCGCCGCCGGGCGCGTCGAGGTTGCCGCAGATCGCCGAGAGCAGCAGGACGGCCCGGCAGGTGTGGAAGGAGTCCCGGTGCTGCTGCGGACCGGTGCCGAGCTCGATCGCGGCGCTCGGCGCCGCCGCGTAGGCGAGGGCGGCGGCCCTGATCAGCTCGGCCGGCACGCCGGTCCGTTCGGCGACGGCTTCGGGCGACCAGTCGGCGACGTGGGCGGCGAGGTCCTCGAAACCGACGGTGTACTTCTCGACGAACGCGTGGTCGTAGGCGTCGGCCTCGATCACGGTGTGGATCATCGCCAGCGCGAGCGCCGCGTCCCCGCCCGGGCGGACCTGGAGGAACTGCTCGGCGCGGGCGGCCAGCGACGTCTGCCGCGGGTCGACCACGATCATCCGGGTGCCGTCGCGCACGGCGGCGAGCAGCCGGGTGCCGATCACGCCGTCCCCGTGGGTGAGCGCCTTGTTGGAGCCCCAGACCAGCACCAGGTCGGGCCGGCCCTCGTAGTCGCAGAAGGTGAAGCCGCCCGCGGTGAGGATGCCGGCCATCACCCGGGGGTAGAAGCAGACGTGCGCCGGGCCGAGCACGTTGGGCGTGCCGAAGCTGTTGGCGAACCGGAAGAGCCACTCCTGGTAGTTGCGGTCGGTGCCCTGGGCCAGCACCACCGCCTCCGGGCCGCGTTCGATCCGGGCCCGGTCGAGGGCGGCGGCGGTCCGGTCCAGCGCCTCGTCCCAGCCGATCGGGCGGAACTCGCCGCTGCCGCGCGGTCCGGTGCGCAGCAGCGGCGTGGTCAGCCGGTCGGGGTGGTTCAGGTGTTCCAGCGAGGCGCGGCCCTTGGCGCAGAGGAAGCCGTGGTTGTTCGGGTTCTCCGGGTCGCCCTCGATGGCGGTCAGCCGGCCCCCGTCGACGGTGACGACGGCGCCGCAGCCACCGTGGCACATCCGGCAGATCGTCCGGTGCCGGCCGTCCTCGGCGAGCACCTGGACGACCGGGAGCGGCCGGCGGTGCCGGTCGGCGGGACTCTGGGCGGTCATACGGGCCTCCGGGCGGGCGGCGGGCGGGCGGTGGACGGGGCGCGGGCGGGGCGCGGACGGTCAGCCGCGAGGGCGGCGCCCGCCGAGTTCGGCGTGTTCCCGCAGGAGGCTCCGGCAGGTGTCGTCGTCGATCGGCCGGATCGCCTCGCGCAGGGTGAGTCCGGAGACCCGGGGCAGGCGTGCGCGCAGCCAGTCGGCGATCTCCTCGGGGTGGTGCTTGGCACCCTCGCGCAGGGCCCAGCCGAGCGCCTTGCGCACGAAGAACCGGGAGTCGGTGAGCAGCGGGTCGGCGAGCTCGGCGAAGGCGCCGAAGTAGTGCGGGAACTCGCCCCGGTCACGCAGGGCCAGCAGGTAGGACAGGATGCCGCCGCGCCGCACCCACTGGTCCTCGTCCCGGCTCCAGCGCAGGAAGTCCTCGGACGTCTCGGGCAGCCGCAGCAGCAGGGCGCCGGCGCCCTTGGGGGCGATCAGGTCGACGTGCGCCCAGGTCTCGCACTCGCGCAGCAACTGCTCCAGGTAGCCGGTGTCCGCGCGGACCAGCAGGTCGGAGCGGGCCTCCAGGAGCAGCGCGGCGCAGGAGCGCGATTCGTGGACCGGTGGCGCCCAGAGCTCCTCGGTGAGCTCCAGCAGGGTGTCCCGGTCGAGCCCGGGGTGGCGGCGGACGAAGCCGCGCACCACGGTGCGCATGGCGGGCAGCGGCACGCCGATGTGCTCCAGGCTGCTCTTCAGGTAGGCCTTCTCGCCTTCGGCCCGGCCGGGCACGGCGCTGTCCTCCAGCTCGGACCTGAGCCGGTCGGCAAGGACGGGGGCGGGCGGGGTGCCGAACGTCTGGGGGGTCTTGCGGGTCACCGAGGAAACTCCGGTCGGACGGGGCCGGACGGGCCCGGGCGCAGGGGCCCGGCCCGTCCGAACGCTGATGGTTCTCTTGGAGGTTGACGTTACGTCAGTCAGCGTCGTGGTACGGGTAGCGGAGCTCGCCGGCCCACAGGTACTCGGAGGCGGGGCGGCCGCTGCGGCCCTCGGTGTAGCGGAACACGTCCTGCCAGATCGCGCTGACCTTGTCGTTGCGGTAGGCGATGCTGGGCCCCTGCTGGTCGTACCAGCGGACGATCTCCAGGAAGAACGGGCCGGTGGCGTCCTCGCCGAAGTAGACCACGGCGCGGTCGCCGGTGGTCAGCTTCTCGTCGCGCAGGGTCGGCCAGTCGCGGGACATCAACTCGTGGAACTCGGCGACCTTGTCCGGGCGGACGAGGTAGTGGGCGAGCCCGGTGTAGGCGTCCTCCTCCGGGAGGTCGGGCTCGTCCTGGAAGTAGCCCATCCGGTGCACGATCGGGTAGTCCACCGGCGGCCGGCCCTCGCGGGCCTCGGTGATCGCCGCCATCTCCTGCCAGATCGCGTTGACCTCGGGGGTGTTGAAGGCGCGGCTGACCGCGTTCTCGTCCACCCAGGTGACGATCTCGAAGAAGACCGGACCGTGCTCGCTCTCGCTGTGGTAGACGGTCGCGGGCTCGTCGGTGACCAGGCCGTGGGCCTTCAGGGCGGGCCAGTGACGGGCGATGATGTCACGGGCCTGCTCGGCACAGCCGGGCTTGACCATGTACGTCGCCATCATGTGCGTGGACAGCACCACGGGGGACTGGGACATCGGATGACTCCTCGGTTCTCTTCGTTCGGTGCGGATCGGTCTGGTCGGCGTGGGCCGGTTGGGGCTGGTTGGGGCTGGTTGGGGCGGGTGGGGACGGGGGGCGACGCTCAGGCCTGCTCGGCCGCCGCCGGGGCGCTGCCCGTGGCCCTGGCGGCGGGCGGTCGCGGGGCGCCGAAGACCGGTGCCGGGACGTCCCGGATGAGCAGGAGGGCGACCACCCAGCCGACGGCCAGCAGGCCCACCGGCAGCAGCAGGCCGCTGTGCATGGCACTGGTGAAGGCCTGGGCGAAGGCGTCCTGGACCTTGGCGGCCTGGGCCGGGTCGGCGCCGGCCAGGGCGGGCGGCGGGCCGCCGCTGCCGATCTTCAGGGCGCCGTCGGTGAGCGGGGCGAACGCCTGCTTGAAGCCCTCCCGGGCCTCCGGCGGGAGCGCGAGGGCCTGCTCGTCCACCCAACCGCGCAGGCCGCTGGAGAGCCGCAGCGACAGGATCGCCCCGATCGCGGCGCTGGCCAGCAGCCCGCCGATCTCCTGCGCGGTGTTGACCAGCCCGGACGCGACCCCGGCCTGCGGGGGCGGGACTTGGCGCATCCCGACGCTGAACAGCGGCGAGAACACCAGGCCCATCCCCAGGCCGGCCAGCACGAACGGGCCGAGCAGCGCGAGCGTACCGGTGTCCGTCCCGGTGACCAGGACGAACGCGCCGAGCCCGGCGGTGAAGCAGGCCAGCCCGGTCAGGATGACGGCCTTGCCCGAGCCGCGGTCGGAGAGCTTGCCGCCGACCCCGGCGACCAGGGCCGAGGTGAGCGGCATCGCGGCGATGGTGAAGCCGGCCCGCAGCGGGGACATCCCGAGCACGGTCTGCAGGTAGAGCGAGATCGGCAGGAAGGCGCCGAGCATCGAGAAGCCCATGATCGCCGCGACGATGTTGGCGGAGGCGAAGTTCCGCAGCCGCAGCAGGTCGAACGGGAGCAGCGGGCTGGAGCGCTGGTGCCTGCGCTGGTCCAGCACGAAGTAGGCCAGCACCAGCAGCCCCGCCGCGATCGCCGACCAGGCGGTGGCGTTCCACTCCAGGCGTTCGCCCTCGATCAGGCCGAAGGCGAGCGCGGTGAGGCCGAGGACGAGCAGGGCGGTCGGCAGCACGGCCAGCGGCTGCCGTTTGCCGGGCCGGTAGTCGTGGACGTGCCGCAGCACCAGGTAGGCGGTGGCGATGCCGATGGGCAGGTTGAGGTAGAAGATCCACCGCCAGTCCAGGTAGCTGACGATGACGCCGCCCAGCGTCGGACCGGTCAGCACCGCGAGCCCGGAGAGCGCGCCGGTGAACCCGAACGCCGCGCCCCACTTGGAGGGCGGAAAGACCATGGTGACGATCGGGAGGATCTGCGGGGCGAGCATGGCTCCGCCGATGCCCTGGACGGCACGGGCCGCGATCAGTACGCCGGCGTTGGGCGCCACCCCGCACAGGCAGGAGGCGGTCACGAACACGGCCAGCCCGTAGAGGTAGACCCGGCGCGGGCCGAACAGGTCGCCGAGCCGGCCGGCGACGATGAGCAGGGTGGCGTAGCCGAGGATGTAGGCGCTGAACACCCACAGGCCCTCGTCCAGCGAGGCGTGCACGCCGGACATCACGTGAGGCAGCGCGATATTGACGATCGTCATATCGAGCAGCGTCATGAAGAAGCCCATACTGAGCACGCCGAGAATGAGCCAGGGACTTTTGTCCCGGCTTTGCGGGGTGGGCATAGGTGGCTCATTTCTTGGAGCGCCGGAACTCGCCGGAAGCCGTCGGAAGCCGTCGGGCGAAGCGGGCACCGGGCTCCGGGAACGGGGAAGCACGGAATGTCCGCCGGTCACGGCGGGCCGGCGCGAAACGGTCGCGAAGGGTGGGTCGTGAAGGGTGGTCGCGGTGGGTGGCCGCGCAGGGTGGTCGCGGGCGCGGCGGGTGGCCGCCCCGGTTCAGTCCGCGCGGCGCAGGACCACCGCGTTGGCGTCCAGCTTGAGGACGTCGGTGTGCAACTGGAAGGGCATCAGCGGCCCGGTGCTGAACCGGTCCGCGGGGAAGTGCCGGGTGAGCGCGGGGGCGTCCACCGGCTTGAACGGGAACATCTCCTGCCGGCTGCCGCGCAGGTAGAGCAGGCCGCCCGGGCTCAGCAGCCGGGCCACCTCGGTGGCGTAGCGGTCGCGGTCCTCCGGGCCGAGGTGGTGGAAGCAACCGCGGTCCACCAGCAGGTCGAACTCCTCGTCCGGCAGGTCGAGTCCGCGGACGTCGCCGACCGACAGCTCGATCTCCAGGCCCAGTTCGGCGGCCCGCGCGGCGGCCAGGCCGACGGCCTCGGCGCTGATGTCCACCCCGGTCGCGCGGTACCCGGCCCGGGCCAGCGCGACGGTGTCCCAGCCGGTGCCGCAGCCGAGGTCCAGGGCGCGGGCGCCGGGGGCGGGCGGGGTGGCGGCGAGGAAGCCGACCAGGTCGGGGGAGGGGGCGCTGAGCTCCCAGTACTGGTGGTGGTCCCCGGCCCGGTAGGCCCGGTCCCAGTCCATCGTGGTGGTCGTCGTCAAGGTCGTTGACCCCTTCCGGAGGCGCGCCGGACCGCACCGTGCGGCCGGCGGGGCACGCCGGCGGCGGGCGTGCGCGGGGGGAGGAGGCTGCCGCCCACGGCGCCGGCCGTGGGGGTCGCGGTGGCGTACCAGCCGACCACCTCGGGGCGCCCGGGCGTCAGGACGGGCGAACCCCGGTAGACCTCGTACCGGGGCCAGTTGGCGCGCAGCGCGAGGTCGGCGGCCGGTGTCACGTGCCGGTGCCGGACGGGCGGTTCGGCCTGGGCCGAGCCGCCCCGCCACAGCATCAGCCGCTCGCTGAGGACGGGCAGCACGCGGATGCCCAGGCTGTCCCGGCGCGGATCGAGCAGGGACAGCCCGGCGACCCGGTCCCGGGGCACCGACAGGCAGGCGTCGAAACGCCGCCGGTCGGGCGCCGTGGACTCCGGGTCGTCGTACAGGACTTCGATACCGACGGTGCGGTCGTCGGAAATCCCGCGATTGAACAGAAAGGCGGTGAGGCGAAGCCAGGTCGCCTCGCGCGGAGTTCCGTTGGACGGATGGCGGAGACTGATCACGAGAAGTGGTCTGGGGAGCACCGGGAACCATTCTCCGGCCCCCTGGAAATGCGCACCCAACGTGTGCGTCTTATTCACAGGGGTGACGCTATCAACGGGTCAGCGCCCGCGTTTGACTGTCCTGGACACGTTCGGAACTAATTCCGGCCCGATCCGGCCGGGTCGGGCCGACGCCGGTCCCGGTGCCGACGCCGGTCCCGCTCCCGGTGCCGACGCCGCCACCGGCCGCAGCAGCGCCGCCGCCCGGGCCACGCTGCGGGCCAGCTCGTCCACCCGCGCGCCCAGCTCGGGATCGGCCGGCTCGCCGCCCGGCAGCGCCGTCCGCGCCTGCGGCACGGCGACCTGCTCGGGCACCATCCAGGCCCGGTACCAGCGCGCCACCAGGCGCAGGTGGTTGAGCGCGTTGGAGTTGTTGCGGCCGCCGAGCGCGCAGATGGCCCCGAAGACCTTCCCCTCGACGTGCTCGAAGTCCAGCAGGTCCAGGGCGTTCTTCAGGGCCCCGCCGATGGTCCCGTGGTACTCCGGTCCGGCCAGGATGATGCCGTCGGCGGCCCGGAACTCCTCCCGCAGCAGCTTGACGTCGGGGCGGCTCGGCCACGGATCCTGCTTGTCGCCGTTGCAGAACGGCAGGTCCAGCTCGCGCAGGTCCAGCAGGGAGGTCCGGCAGCCGTCGGCGTCCAGTACGGCGATCGCCCGGCGCAGCAGCACCTGGCTGGTCGAGCCGGGGCGCAGCGAGCCGCCGAGGCCGAGGATCCTCGGCCCCGGCGGGCGGGCGCTCACTCCTCCTCGCAGATGGCGTCCGCCGGGCAGCAGTCCATCGCCTCGTACACCAGCTCCTCCTCGTCCTCGTCGGCCGGCTGGCGGGCGACGAACGTGTAGCCGGCCTTGTCGTTGCGGACGAAGGAGTCCGGGGCGATGCACCGGCAGGTGTCGCAGTCGGTGCACTCCGCGTTGACGTAGAACCGCCCCGGCGCGTTCTCCGGCAGCCGGGCCGGCACCGGGTAGCCGCTCATGCCGTCTCCTCGCTTCGCTCGGCCGCCGCTTCGCGGCACGCGCACCCCTGGATGATCCGCTCTCCCCCGGACTTCGGCCGGGGGTGCCCCCGTCGCCCGCTCATGCGTGGCTCCGGCCGGCGTGGACCAGTTCCAGCACCCGGTCGGTGTCGGTGCGCAGCAGGTGGCCGTAGGTGTGGCCGAGTTCGTCCGCGGGGGCGTAGGCCAGCACCTCGACGCTGTCGAAGCCGGCCAGGTAGTCGAGCACCCGGCGGACGTGGTCGGGGGTGTCGACGCAGAGTCCGAGGTGCGACATCAGCGCCCGCTTGCGCTCGGGCGGCTCGTCGGCCCAGGCCCCGTAGGAGCGGCAGGTGAAGAACTCCACCTCGGTGCCGCGCTCGGTGGTCAGGTTGATCCAGTGCCCGGGGGTGCCGTGCACCCGCGGCGCGATGTGCGAGGGGCCGGCGGACACCCGGCCGAGGCCCGGATGGGCCCGGACGGTCTCCAGCCAGGCCTCGTACTCCTCCTCGGCGCGGTAGTCGCCCAGGTAGACGGCGACGTGGTGCAGGCCGGTCAGCCGCAGGGTGCGCGGGTCCAGCGGCTGGCCGAAGAAGGCGAGCAGCGCGTCGGCGGTGCTGGTGGCGGCGGCGCGGTCGGCCCAGTCGAGGACCTCCTTCAGGGCGGGCTCGCGGTCGGCCCCGGTGGGCAGGTGCTCGGCGGCGGGGTAGAGCAGGCTGGGTGCCATGGCTGATCAGCTCCGTCGACCGGTCGTCAGGTAGTCCGTGATCAGGGTTTCCAGGTCCTGGTGGCCGGCGTACGGCTTCAGCAGTTCCTGGTACAGCTCGGGCCGGCGGCCGTGCAGGCAGAAGTAGAGGCTCTTGCGGAACGACAGGTCGACCTCCCGCAGTTCGCGGATCCGGTCGAGGTCGAGCTCGGCGATCAGCACGCCCTCCTCCTCGTCCAGCGAGCCGACCAACCCCTCGGGCGAGGCGACGGTGCTGTGGCCGGCCACCGAGATGGAGACCGTCCGCCCGGCGCGCTCGCCGGTCACCTCGCCGACGGCGCTGGCCAGCAGGGTGTAGCAGACGTTGAAGGAGGAGTTGGCCTGGATGCACGGCCGGGTGATCTGGATGTTGCCGCGCAGCGCCGCTCCCGGCACCGCGATGATCTCGGCGCCGCGCATCGCCAGTGTCCGCGGCACCTCGGGGATCCAGAAGTCGGAGCAGACGCAGATCCCCAGGCGCCCGAACGGGGTGTCCACGATGACGAGTTCGTCGCTGGGCGAGACGGTGACCATCTCGGCGGCGAAGCGGTGGGTCTTGCGGGCCTTGGCGGCGATCCGGCCCTGGTCGTCCAGCAGGACGGCGGTGTTGTAGTAGCGGTCGTCCTCGCGCTCGACGACCGTGCCGCAGAGCAGGTAGCAGCCCTTGGCGCGGGCGACCTCGGCGAGCCGGTCGAAGACCGGGCCGGGCACCGGCTGGTCGATCACGCCCTTGAGGTGGGCGCGGCCGGGGAAGTAGAAGGGCGGGCCGAGGAAGAACTCCGGCAGGATGATCAGCTCGACGTCCTGGACGGTGTCCAGCAGGGCGAGCGTCCGGGCCAGGTTGACCTCGGGGTCCGGGTCCCAGAAGGTCTGGATCAGCGCGACCCGGGGCCGGCTGGTGGCGAGGTTGCGGTCGACGGTCATGTGCTCAGGCTCCGTCCGAGGTGCCCGGGGACGCCGGGGCGTGGTCAGGAGTGCCCGGGGACGCCGGGGCGTGGTCGGGGGTGTCCGGGGTGGTCCGCGTACCGAGGGCGTCGGCGGCCCAGTCGGGCAGCGGCCCGTCCGGGTGGGTGGCGGCGGTCAGCGCCAGCCCCAGCGGCGAGCGGCGGAAGTCGGCGGCGAAGGGCGCCGCCTCGCGCATCCGGCGCAGTTCGTGCAGGTCCAGGTCGGCGGTCAGCAGCACCTCCTCGCGGTCCGCCTCGGCGAGGACCGGCTGCTGCTTGCGGAAGTCCCGCGAGTAGGCGCCGATCGCCAGCGGGCTGCGCAGGATCGCGCTGCGGCCCATGTAGGTGAGTCCGGCGAGGGTGTTCTCGCCGGTGGCGCTGGCGAACAGCACGTAGGCGCAGTTCTCGGCGGCCCGGGCGAGCAGCATCTGCCGCACCGGCTCGGCGAACGGCCGCAGCAGCACCGAGGGGGCCACGATGACCTCCGCCGACGCGGCGAACAGGCCGCGCAGCACCTCGGGGAACTGCACGTCGTAGCCGAGCGCGAAGCCGATCCGGCCGAGCGGTGTGGGGAAGACGCGGGCACCGGTGGCACCCGTGATGAAGTGCGCCTCCAGGTCGTACACCATGGTGCGCCGCGCGGTGCCGACGAGGACCCCGGTGTCGTCCAGCAGCACGGCGGTGCTGTGCACGTGCTCCCCGGCGCGCTCCAGCACGCCGGCGGCGATCCAGACGCCGAGCTCGCGGGCCAGGCCGGCCAGCCACTCGGTGAGCGGTCCGGGCACCGGCTCGGCGATCTCGTGGCTCTTCGGCAGGTTGAGCGCGGTGGCGAACACCTCGGGCAGGACGACGAGCCGGCAGTCGTCGTCGGCCGCCGCGCGCACCAGCTTCTCGGCCCGCGCCAGGTTCTCCGCACGGCGGTTGGTGGCGACGGACAGCTGGACGACGCCGACCCGGTACCGGCGGAGATCCGCGGTGGGCATGGTCGTGCTCCTTCCGGAGGAGGGGGCTGCGTTTTCGCCCGCTCGGCGGCCCCGGGTGCGGTGCCCGCCGCAGTGGCGGGCACCGCACCCGGACCGGGGCGGACCGTCAGTCGAAGATCCGCTCGTAGATGCCGGGTTCGCCGACGGTGTACCCGGTGTCCCGCGCCCGGGAGGAGACCACCAGGTTGATGCCTTCCTTGGTGACGCTCCAGTCGCCCAGGCCGACCTGGTCGAGCAGCTCGCGCATCTCCTCGGTGGAGTACGAGGCCCGCAGCGAGGTCATGAACGCGTTGGCGTCACCGCCGGCGTACTGCAGCACGAAGGAGACCATGCCCTCGTCGGCGTCGCGGGCCAGGTCGTACAGCAGGACGGTGCCGCCGGGGCGGCAGACCCGCGCCAGCTCGGGCAGGATCCGGGCCGGCTTGTCCCAGCGGTTGATCGCGCAGAAGCTGAACACCACGTCGAAGCTGTCGTCCGGGTACGGCAGCCGGCTGTACCGGGCCCAGTCGCAGGCGAAGTCGCCGCCGTAGGAGACCAGGTTGGCGAAGATGGTGTTCTCCCGGGCGACCTCCAGGAAGGCGTCGTTGCTGTCCAGCCCGGTGAAGGTGGAGTCGCGGTGCTGGGCGGCCAGGCGCAGCGACAGCAGCCCGCTGGCGCAGCCGATCTCCAGCACGTCCTTGTCCGGCCCGCAGTCCGGTCCGATCAGCTTCATCATGTGCTGCATCGGGATGATCATCGAGGTGCGCACGCTGCGGTCGTAGGCGCGGCACTCCTCGGCGGTCTCGAACGGGTCGCCCTGCGGTGCCCGTTCGGCGAGGTCGAAGATCCGGCCCCGGCGGGCGCGGCGCGCGGTGGTCTCAGAACTGGACAAGGGGGAGCCCCTTCCGGCCGTCGGTGCGGTCGATCTGCCACTTGAGGATCTCGGTGCTCGCCGAGGTCGGCTGCGGGAGCCGGTAGTTGGCGTCCGAGTAGAAGCTCTTGGAGATGTTGTCGATGTAGTACCAGCCCTTGGGGTAGGTGACCTGGATCGCGTCGTCGTCGACCTCCAGCAGCCCCTTGGCCACCAGGTCGTCGACCTTGTCCTTGAAGTACTCGTACGGGTCGACGCCGTGCCGCTCGCGGTAGACCGAGCGCTTGACCCGCAGCAGCTTCAGCCCCAGGACGAGGCTGCGGCAGCGCTGCTCGTGCTCGTCGGTGTAGGCGCCCATCACCACCGGCAGCCGGCCCTCGTTGCACCGGCTGATGTAGGACTCGATGTCCGGCTCGTTGAGGTACATGTGGTTGTTCAGGTACCCGTAGGCGCCCGAGCCGATGGCCACCATGTCCCCGCACCGGCCCCAGATCTGCGACAGGTGGTCGGTCAGGTAGAAGGTGTCCGTCTCCAGGCCGCGGTACGGCTTGCTGCCGTCCTTCACCACCGGGTAGGTCTTGACCCCGGCGGCCTCCCACTCGGGCCGCATCGGCTCGATGAAGTCGTTGTAGGTGAGCGCCAGGTAGCCCGCGTCCATCAGCGTGGTGTGCAGGTACTGGTACATCTCGTCGGCCTCGCGGGTGCTCGGGCAGGGCGGGGTGGCGCCGCTCTGCAGCGCGAAGAACACCTCCGAGCCGGGCATGACCGCGTAGTTGTAGACGGAGAACGACGTCACCGGGAGGTCCATCAGGGTGCGGATGTCCTGCGCCCACAGGTCCGGGGTCTGGCCGGGGATGCCGATCATGTAGTCGATGCAGAGGTTCTCCAGGCCGCTGCGGTCGATCAGCTCGATGGTGCGGGTGGCGGACTCGCCGGTGTGCGCCCGGGCCCGGCCGAGGTAGCGCAGCAGCGGGTCGTGGAAGGTCTGGACGCCCAGGCTCATCCGGTTGACGCCGTGCTTGAGCAGCACGTCCAGCTTCTGCTGGTCGACGTCGACGGGGGTCGACTCGATGGTGATCGAGCAGTCCGGGCTGAGGTTGAGCCGCTGCTTCATGTAGCCGAGCAGGTCGTCGAGCTCCTCGGCGCGCAGCGTGGTCGGGGTGCCGCCGCCGAAGTAGCCGGAGGTGAACACGGTGTCCCGGACGTGCGGCAGCTGCGAGTACAGGTCGATCTCGCGCTTGAGCGCCTGGATGTAGCGCTGGGTGAGCGTGTTGCGGGTGGAGAACTTGTTGTACGGGCAGCTGGTGCAGACCTGGTTGCAGAACGGGATGTGCACGTAGAACGAGGTGGTCCTGGGGAACTTCTCGCGGGTGGCGTAGATCTGGTCCGCCGTCAGCGGCTTGACGTCGCACGGGTACCAGCGGACGAACTCGATGTCCCGCTCCGGGTAGTCGCGCCAGAAGCTCGGGGTGTCGAGGAAGTTCCGGGTGATCGCTTCTTGGGTCATGTGCCTCTCCGGTCGTCAGGTGGCGCGTCGGTGCTCGACGGTGAGTGCCATCGGGCCGTCCGGGCCGACGGCCCAGTCGGCCATCCCTGCGGCGTCGAGCCGTTCGCGCAGTTCGGCGCCGGTCCAGGCGCCGCGCAGGGAGTCCAGGTAGGTGCGCAGGCGGTACCGGCCGTCGGGCGAGTCGTCGGCGGCCATCTCGCGCAGGGTGTATTCGAGGATGAAGGGGTCCGGGTCCCGGCGCAGGTCGTTGACCAGCAGCCGGCCGCCGGGGGCCAGGGCCTGCGCCAGCTCGCGCAACAGGTCGGCCGGTTCGACGCACTCGCCGAGCGCGTGCACGCTGTAGACCAGCGGGTGGCGCCGGGCGAGGGCGGCGGGCAGCGGGCTCCCGGCCGGCCAGTGGTCGACGGGTGCCGCGTCGCCGAGGCGCCCGCGCAGCGGGGCGACGGCGCCCGGGTCGGTGCAGAGCACCCGCAGGTCGACCGGGCGGCGCGCCAGCAGCAGGCCGGCGAACCCGCCGTAGCCGGGGCCGACCTCCAGCACCGGGCCGTCCGTGCAGGCGCTCTCCAGCAGGTCGAGGAACTCCTCCTTGTACTGGTTGCGGGCGGCCACGTACCGGTCGTACGCGAGGCGGTCCGCCTCGTCGGAGAGCCGATGGCGGGTCGGCGTCCGGACGGCCGGCAGCAGGCCGGTGGACACGCCGCTCACACCTCCCTCAGCAGGGCGAACAGCTCCCGCTCGGTCTCGGCGACGGAGCTCAGGGCGGCTCGCAGCTCGCCGGCCAGCCGCTCGCGCACCGGGGCGAGCCCGGCCGCCGCGGCGGCCCGCAGCCCGGGCAGCCGCTCGCCCAGCAGTGCGGCCCGGGCGAGGGCGGCGGCGCCGCCGTCGAGCAGCTCCGCCTCCCGGGCCCGGTAGGCGGCGCCGAGTTCGGCGAACTCCGTCGTCCAGTCGGGCAGCAGCAGCGCGATCACCCGCTCCCAGCGCCCGGCGCTGTCGGCGCAGAGCAGGGCGGCGTCGGCCAGCCGGTGGTCGCCGGTGAGTTCGGCCGCCTCGGCCAGGAACGCCCGGAAGAGGTTGCGGAAGGCGTTCCCGCCGGTGCCGGCCAGCTCGAAGTCGACGTAGGCGCCGGCGAGTTCGTCCACCACGGCGTCGGCGGCGGTGTCGCTGAGCAGCAGGTGCCGCAGGCCGGCCCCGTAGGAGTCGAGGCCGCGCAGCCCGAAGCTGGGCACGGGCGGGTGCAGCATCGCGCGGCAGGAGTGGCGGATGCCCTGGCGGATGTCGTCCTCGGTGGGGTGCCGGGCGGCCTTCCAGTCGGCGCGCAGCAGGGCGTGCCGGGGCGGGAAGGGCTGGTGGGCGGAGGCCCGGGCGGTGGCCAGTTCGGCCGTGGTGAGGGTCTGCGGGCGGGCCGGGCGGTCCGAGACGGTGACGGTGCCGCGCCGGCGGTCGTGGCCGAGGACGACGATCGCGTGGCCGCCGAAGTGCCGGGTGGCCTGGAAGTACGGCAGGTGGAAGAGGTCCGCGTAGATCACCGCCGGACCACCCCGGTCGAGTTCGGCCAGCAGGTCGTCCAGGGCCCGGTCGGGGTCGTCGGTGACGGCGACCTCCAGGTCCAGGCCGACGCCGGCCGCCATCCGCCGGGTGAACTCGGGGAACGGGCCGTTGCGCCCGCCGGTGAAGCCGCGCCCGCCGGGCGGCGCGGGCATGTGCATGAAGTTGATGCCGCCGGCCACGCCGAACAGCATCGCCTCGGTGATCGGCAGGCCGTGGGCGGCCAGCTGCTTGCGCATCGAGGCGGTCTCGCAGTGGGCGCCGCCGTGCGGCACCTCCGGCGGGGTGGTGGTCATGCGGGTCCTCCCGGGGTGACGGGGCGTTCGGCCCAGGCGGCCCAGCCGAGCGCGTCCGGCGGGACGAGCGCGGTCGGCGGCGGGGTGGTCGGCTGCGGGCCCTTCGGTGTCCGGGCGGCCCGTGGCGCGGTGACCGGCCGCGCCGTGGCAGTGGCAGTGGCGGTGGCCTCGGCGGCGATCTCGTCCAGCACCGAGCGGGTGTAGGGGTTGGCGTCCGAGGGCGGGTAGTCCAGTGCCGTCCCCACGAAGACGTTGCGGACCGCCGCCCGCACGATGTCGGTGGGCAGGCCGCGCCCGGTCAGCTCGGCGGCCAGCTCGGCGCAGGCGCGCAGGGCGGCCTTGGTGGCGGCGCGGTTGGCCGGGCCGACGCACGCCTCCGGCCCGAGCACCACCTCGCCGAGGTCGGCGGCCAGGGTCCGCAGCAGTCCGATCCGGCGCGGCGCGGAGGTCACCAGGACGGTCTTGAGACCGAGCGCCACCGCGGTGAACTGGCAGACCGGTTTGAGGCCGACCACCTCCACACCCAGGTCCGGCAGGTCCTCGGTGGGCACGCTGGTCGCCATGTTGACGAACAGCGCCCGGCGGCCGACCTGCTTGGTCAGCGCGGCGAGCCGGCGCAGCGCGGCCGCGGTCTCCTGCGGCGGGACGCAGAGCAGCACGGTGTCGGCGGCCGAGAGGATCTCGCGCTGGTCCATGTCGGGCAGCGAGAGCTCGGCGGCGACCCGCCGGGCCACCGCGGGGTCGCTGTCGTTGAGCAGTACCGGGAAGCGCTCGGCGAGCCGGTCGGCCAGCACCGCGCCGAGCCGGCCGAGGCCGACCACGGCGATCGTCCCGGGGTCGTTGTGCCGGGGTTCGGCCGGGTTGCCCGGGCGCGGGTCGAGCGTCATGAGACCGCCTCCAGGTCCTCGATGGTCAGGCTGCCGGGCTTGAGCATCCGGTCCATCGCCCGCCGCACCTGGGCCCGGTCGATCGGGGCGACCGCCGCGGGCACCCCGAACTCGGCGGTGACCCGCTCGGCGACGGCGGCGCAGAGCGCCGTCGGGTCCTCGATCTCGGCCTCCACCCGGATCTCCAGCCGGTCCCCGGTGACGCCTGCGGCCCAGTAGAGGCCGGCGCCCTCGGTGGCGAGCACGGTCTGCTCCAGCGCCAGCTTGTTGATCCGCTGCCCGCCGACGATCAGCTGCTCGCTGACCCGCCCGTGGTGGGAGAGCACCCGGCGCGGGCTGCCGCAGGCACAGGGCTCGGCGCCGACGGTGACGAAGTCCCCGCTGCGGTAGCGCAGCAGCGGCATGGCCCGGCCGGCGAGCGAGGTGATGACCAGTTCGCCGGCGGTGCCGTCGGGCACCGGGTGGGTGGTCTCCGGGTCGATCACCTCGAACAGGTGCCGGTCCTCCGTCAGGTGCAGGCTGCCCCGCTCGCAGACCAGGCCGAGCGAGTTGGTCTCGGTGGAGCCGTAGGCGTTGGAGAGCCGGACGCCCCAGAGCGCGGCGATCTTCTCCAGCTTGGCGGGCGAGCAGGTCTCGCCGACGTAGAGGAAGGTCCGCAGGCCGATCTCGGCCGGGTCTCGCCCGGTGTCCTTCAGCATGTCGTAGAGGCGCAGCGCCCGGCTCGGTGTGCAGACCAGGGCGGTCGGGCGGACGGTCCACATCATCTCGACCATCCGCTCGAACGGGCAGACCAGGCTGAGCGTGCCGACCGGCACCACGGCCGCGCCGTTCTGCTCCAGTGCCCGGTCCAGGTCGTACGAGGCGAAGGCCAGCTCGTAGGGGATGGCGATGAAGGCGAGGTCGCCGGGGCCCAGGACGTGGCCGACGGACTGCTCGACCGCGACGTTGCCGCGGATCCAGTCCTCGTAGGTGATCATCGACGAGGTGGGGCTGCCGGTGGTGCCGGTGGACTCGCCGTAGCGGATCAGCTCCTCGCGGCCGACCGCGAGCAGGCCGAACGGGTAGGCGCCGCGCAGCTCCGCCTTGGTGGTGAAGGGCAGCGTCCGCAGTTCCTCGACGGTGCCGGGCCGCAGCGTTCCGTGGCGCTGCGCCCAGTGGTCGCGGTAGAACGGCGAGTTGGCGAAGGCGTGGTCCAACTGGCGCCGCAGCAGCGCGAACTGGTGGTCGGGCACCTGGTCGGGGCTGAGCTTCTCGAAGGCCGCCAGATCGGCGAGCGCGGCCTCCCGGATCTCCGGATAGCGCAGGTGCGGGGGGCGGTCGGCGGTGGTCACCGGGCATCCTCTCCAAACATCAGCTGGGTCTTGATCCGGGTACGGGGGTCGAGTGCGAAGGCCTCCGCCGCCCGCTCGGCGGGCAGCCGGTGGGTGACCAGCAGGGCGGCCTCCTCGCGGTGGCCGGCCAGGAACTCCTGGGCCCGGTCGAAGCCGCCGGTGCCGCCGATCGAGCCGACCAGGGTCAGCGCGTTGGCCACCAGCAGGTCGGTGCGCAGCGCAGCGCTGCGGCGCAGCCCGAAGCAGAGCACCCGCCCGCGTGGTACGGCGCAGGCCAGTGCGGTGGCGAGGCCGTCGGCGCCGCTGGAGCAGTCCACGGTCAGGTCGTAGCGGGCGGTGGCGGTGAGGGCGGCGTAGCCGCCGGCCGACCGCGCGGCGGCGTCCGGCTCGGGTGCCTCGGTGCGCACCCGGGCGTTCGGCAGCAGCCGCCGGACGGCGGCGGCCTTCACCCGGTCCGCCTCCAGCAGCTCCACCTCGCCGGCCCCGTACGCCCCGGTGAGCAGCAGGTACGAGGCGAGGCCGAGGGCGCCGGCGCCGATCACCAGCACCCGCTCGTCGGGGCGCGGTGCGATCCGGTGCAGGCCCTGGGCGGCGACGGCGAAGAACTCGGAGAGCGCCAGCAGTCCGGGGCCCAGGCCGTGCGTGTCGGGGTAGAGGTAGCGGCGGTCCACCGTCCGCAGGCGGGTCGAGAAGCCGTCCACGGTGAGGCCGAACTTCTCGATCCGGGTGCAGACGTTGCGGTCGGTGCCGCACCGGGGGCAGTCGCCGCACCAGCGCGAGCAGTCGCCGGTGACCCACCGGCCCAGCAGCGCCCGGCCGTTGCTCCCGGTGTCGAGCACCAGGCCGGACCACTCGTGGCCGAAGCGCAGCGGGTAGCTGCTCGGGCCGCCGTAGGCGCCGTCGTACAGCGCCTGGTCGCTGCCGCACAGGGTGACCCGGTCGACCTCGACCAGCACCTCGTCCGGGCCGAGCGGCGCGGTCGGCGGCTTCGCCTCGCCGACGGTGAGCCGGCCGGGGCCGGTCAGCCGGAGGTCCGCCCCGGCGCTCACCGCGCACCGCCCGCGGGCGGTGCCGGGAGCGGCGGCAGGTGCTCGCCCAGTTCGGCCTCGATCCGCTCGCTCTCGGCACGGGCCATGGTGATGCGCTCGCGCAGGCTGATCGAGTTGAGCCCCCACCACAGGTACCAGTTGTCGTTGGCGAGCACCCGCGCCTGGATCTCGTCGAGGAGGGTGTCGTCCTCGATGACCGCGCGGGAGCAGTAGTACTTGGGCACGATGAATCGCTCCGTTCCGGTGATCATTCCCTCGGCGACGGCGGTGGCGTGCAGGGCGGTGCCCCGGCAGACCCGCAGGCCGAGCGTCCAGAAGGCGTGCACGTCGGGCGTGGCGGGCGGGACGAGCCGTTCCATCACGTCGAAGGTCTCGCGGACCGAGGCCCGGTCGTCGCCGGGGCTGCCGATGAACAGGCAGTGCTCGACCCGGATGCCGGCCTCGACGAACCTGCGGTGGGAGTCGACGATCTGGCGCTGCCGGAAGTTCTTCTTCAGGCCGCGCAGGATCCGGTCACAGGCCGAGTCGGTGCCGAACTCCACGTAGTAGCAGCCGGTCCGGGCCATCAGGTCGACCAGCTCGGCGGTCACGTTGCCCGGGTTGACCATGCAGGACCAGGGCATCTCGATGCCCCGCCGGACGAACTCCCGCAGGACCTCCAACGCGTAGTTGAGCGGCAGGTTGAACACCCCGTCGACGATCTCCAGGACCTCCAGGCCCTCGTCGCGCAGCCGCTCCACCTCGTCGGCCACCCGGGAGACCTCGTCGAACTTCACCCCGGTGCCGTCCACCAGGAAGTTGCTGCAGAAGACGCACTCCAGCACGCAGCCCTTCTTGGTCTGGATGGTCGCCGGCACCTTGAGGCTGCGGTCGTGCGTCTCGTACGAGTAGCTGAAGTACCGCTGGTCGTACAGCGCCGGGTCGGGGCGGGCCGCCTTGCGGTAGTCGATCCGGAAGACCGGGTCGCGCCGGTGGTGTCCGCCGCCCGGGAGCGGGCGGATCACCCCGGGCACGTCCAGCGGTTCCTCGCCCCGGGCGAGGTGGTCCAGCAGCGGTTGGACGGACTCCTCGGCGAAGCCGGTGATCCCGTAGTCGGCCCGGACGAAGTCCATCAGGTCCTCCGGGACGGTGGAGAACCCCGGACCGCCCAGCAGCACGGTGACGCCGGGCAGTTCGTCACGCGCCCAGTCGGCCACCTCGCGGGCGAGCGGGGTGTAGACGACCGGCTCCAGCATGCTCTGCGAGTCGACGTTGCGGATCGAGATCCCCACCACGTCGGGCCTGAACGCGCCGACCGCCGCCCGTACCACCGGCTCGTCCTCCTCCTCCCACATCAGGTCCAGCGTCTCGACCTGGTGCCCGGCGGCCCGGGCCTGGGTGGCGATGGTGACCATGCCGATCGGCAGCACCGGCCGGAAGGACTTCAGCTTGTTGATCGAGACGAAGAGCACCTTCACGGCCGGCCCCCGTCGAGCTCGGCGAGCACCGTGACCAGGTGGCGCAGCTGCCGCTCGCTCTGGTGCCAGTGCACGACCAGCCGCAGCAGGCCGAGCCGGCGGGCCACCGAGGCGATCAGGCCGCGCTCCTCCAGGGCGTCCACCAGCTTCTCCGGGCTCGGGTGGCGGACGGTCACCACGGTGAGCTCGGGCCGCGGGGCCACCTCGAAACCGGCCTCGGTGAGCAGCCGCACCAGCAGCGTCCGCCGCTCCCAGAGCCCGGCCACCGACGCCCGGTAGCCGTTGCGGCCCTGGGCGCGCAGCGCCGCCCAGGTGCCCAGCAGCGCGCCGCCGGGCCGGGTGCCGAGCAGCGCGTGGTGGTCGAAGGTGCCGCGGTAGTGCGAGGAGGTGCGCAGGGCGTCCGGCGCCTCCCGGTCGCGGAACAGGACGTGGCCCGCGGGGATCGGCGCGCCGCCGTACTTGTGCGGGTCGAGCGTGATCGAGGAGACGCCCGGGACGGCGAACCCGATCGGCGGCAGCGGCTCGCCCAGCTCACGGGCGAACGGCACCAGGAAGGCGCCGGTGGCGGCGTCCACGTGCACCGGCACGCCGAGGGCCGAGGCGTGTGCGGCGATCGCCGGCACGTCGTCCACGGCGCCCGACTCCGAGCTGCCCGCGGTGGCCACCACCAGGGCGGTGTCCGGGGTGACCAGCGACAGCAGTCGCCCGGTGTCGACCCGCAGCCGGTCGTCGGAGGGTACTCGGACCACCTCCACCGCCAGCAGCGCGGCGATCTTGTCGAAGGAGAAGTGCGCGCTGTCGCCCAGCAGCACCCGGGCCGGCGCATCGGCCCCGAACCGGGCCCGGTGGCGCCGGAGGGCGGCGAGCACCGCCAGCAGGTTGGCCTCGGTGCCGCCCGAGGTGGCCACCCCGGACGCCCCCGGGCCGTCCATCAGGTCGGCCAGCATGGCCGTCACCTCGGCCTCGGCGCGGGGCAGTGAGGGGAAGATCCGGTTGTCGCCCAGGTTGGCCTGCTGGTGGGCGGCGAACACCTGCTCGGCCACCGGCAGCGGCGTCGAGCAGATCGAGTTGAAGACCGTGCCGTCCCGGTAGTCGTGGTCGTCCGCGCAGAGCCCGGCCAGCTCGGCCAGCACCTGCTCGACGGGCGCGCCCCGGTCGGGCAGCCCGTGCGGGCGGGCGCCGGCGGGCTCACCCGGCGGCGGTGACCCGGTGGGGGACGGCGAAGAACTGGGCAGCGTTGCCATGAGCGAGAGCCCTCACGATCTGCTCGGGGACACCATGGAGTCGGAGCCGGTGCACCGTCCGGGCCAGACCCAGCGGGTCGGCCGAGCCGAAGTGCAGGCCGGTGTTGAGCATCAGCCGCTCCGGGCCGAACCGCTCCAGCAGGCCGAGCACTTCGCGGTGCGACTGCTTCTCGCGGACCTGGAACAGCGCGTCCTGGCGCGGTGCGACGGCGATGCCGTACCCGCCGAGCCCGCGCAGCGCCGGGTGCTCGGCCAGCAGGTCGATCCGCTGCTCGTCCAGGTCGAGCAGGGCGATCGTGGCGGGGTCGATGCCGGCCCGCTCCACCGCGCCCGCCAGCGGCGCCAGCATCGCCCGGAAGGCCGGCAGCGCGGGCGGCGACTCGACCAGCACCGGCACCGCGCGCGCCGACGCCAGCTTCAGCTGCCGTTCCAGCACCTCCACCTCGTCCGGGCCGCCGCCGCGCAGCGACACCTCGCCCAGCGCCCGCACCCTCGGGTGGTCCAGGTACTGCTCCAGCACCTCGATCCCGGCCAGCGCGCCGCGCAGGCCCGCCATGTCGGCCGCGTGCACCGCGAGCGCCACGTGCAGGTCGATCCCGTACGCGGCGGCCCGTGCGGTCTCGGCCCCGGCGAGCCGCTCGAACCGGGCGGCGAAGGCGCTGCCGGAGTCGCGGGCCTCCAGCGAGGCGGAGCACGGCGCGAGCGCGGTGAGCACCCCGCTGACGGCCATCAGCTCGTAGTCGTCCGCGTTGCGCAGGTCGGTGTGGATGTGGTGGTCGAACAGCGGGGTCAGACCGGTCCCGTGCAGGGCCCGGGGGGCCAGCGGCGGCGGGGGCGGCGGCGGGCCGGGGCGGTCGGCGGGCACGGCCGGGTCAGCCCTGAGGGCCGGCGGCCGCGGCGGCGATCGCGGCGGTCAGCACCTCGCGGCTGCGGCGCAGCGCGTGCTCGTAGCGGTCGGCGTGGTTGTACAGCTCCACGCTGACGTAGCCGTCGTAGCCGCCGCGCCCCAGCACCGAGAAGAAGCCGGCGAAGTCGATGTCGCCGTCCCCGGGGATCTCGTGGTGGTGCACCCGGCCCTTGATGTCCTCGACCTGGATGATCTTCGTGTAGGGCAGGTTCCGCTCGACCGAGCCGAGGTAGTCCTCCTCCACCACCCGGCAGTGCCCGAGGTCCTGGGCGAGGGCGAACCGGTCCGAGGCCAGCGCGTCGGCCAGCCGGGCGACCCCGTCGTTGCTCTCCAGGAAGAACTCCGGCTCGGGCTCCATCGCCAGCACCGCGCTGCCCGGGCCCTCCAGCACCTGCCGCACGCCCTCGTCCAGCCACTGCCGGGCCTGTGCCTCGCCCACCTCGGGCTTGCGCTTGCCGGTGGCGAAGTTGACGTACGGGATGCCGAGTTCGTCGGCGATCCGGACCGCGCGCAGGACGAGGTCGACGCGCCGGGCCCGGCCCTCGGCGGTGGGGTGGATCAGCGAGGGCTCGAACCGCTCCTCGCCGAGCAGGTTGTCGGCGCCCGCGGCCAGGCAGCAGGCCGTCAGGCCGGAGCGTTCCAGGGCCTTGCGGATCGGCGCGGCCTCGGCGGGGCCGAAGGTGAACGGGTCCAGGTGGGCCGGGTGGAGCGAGAGCTCGATCCCCTCGTAGCCGGCGTCGGCGACCGCCTCGATCGCGCGTTCCACCGAGATCGTCCGCAGGCCGTTGGCGTTGTAGGCAAGCTTGACCACGACAGTTCTCCTTCTCCGTTGCTGATGGATCGTCAGGTGCTGGGCTGTGGGCCGCCGTCGGGGTGGCCCTCGGTGCCGGTGCGCCTCACTTCTCCGCGGTGGCGTGCACGTGGAAGTCGTGCCAGGTGCGCAGCTCGATCCGCTGGAATCCGGCGGCGCGCAGCATCTGCTCCACCTCGTTCAGCGAGAAGCGCAGGTGCACCTCCTCGGGGCCCGCGCCGTCGGGCTGGCGGGCGTACCAGGCCTCGATCTCCCGGTTGCGCTCCTTGTCGGCGGTCTTGCGGTAGTCCGCCAGGGCGACCCGCCCGCCGGGGCGCAGCACCCGGTACATCTCGGCGATCGCGGCCGGTGCCTCGTCCGCCAGCTCGTGCAGCACGTAGGTGGAGATCACCAGGTCCGCGGCGGCGTCGGCGAGGGGCAGCGGTACCACCGGGCTCACGGTGCGGGTCAGCCGGTCGGCCACGCCCTCCCGGGCGGCCCGGGCGGCGAGCACGTCCAGCAGCTCCGGGCTGCCGTCGACGCAGTGCACCGAGCCCTGCGGCCCGACCAGCCGGGCGGCGGGCACGGCCGCGTAGCCCGTCCCCGCGCCGACGTCGACCACCTGCTGGCCGGGGGCGGCGCCGACGCTGCGCAGCAGGTCCTGCACCTCGCCGAGGGCCCAGCGCAGCGGGCCGTCGAGCCGGTAGACCGTCTCGGCGATCTCCGGGGCATGCGCGTCGTACATGGATGACTCCTTCGGGAGGCCGAACAGGCCGTCGGGGCCTGTGAGTTCAGCGGTGGGCGGTGGGGGCTCAGGCCTCGGCGAGGACGCTCTTCAGCAGGGGCTCGGGCACCGGCGTCTCGTGGTCGCCGTCGACGATGTGCACCCGGCCGACCTCGGGTACCAGCACGAACCGCACCGCGCCGCCCGCCCGGCGCTTGTTGTCGCTGAGGATGACCTCGACGATCCGTTCCGGGGTGAACTCCCGGGGCACCGTGGTCGGACTGCCGATCAGGGTGCCCAGCAGGTGCTCCTGGCGGGCCAGCACCTGCGGGGCGGTGATCCCGAGCCGGATGCCCAGCCGGGCCGCCGCGCACATCCCGATGCCGACCGCCTCGCCGTGCAGCAGCGCGCCGCCGGAGAGGAACTCCACCGCGTGGCCCACCGTGTGGCCGTACTCCAGGATGATGCCGGCGCCGCGCTCGCCCGGGTCCTGCGCCAGGATCCCCAGCTTGCTGCGGACCACCTCGTGGCAGACCCCGAGCAGGTCGTCCCGGATGCCCGCCACTCCGCCGGCCAGCAGGCCCTCCATCCGGTCGACCCACGCGGCGTCGTTGACCAGGCCGTTCTTCAGCGCCTCGACCAGGGCGCTGCGGTGCTGGCGCTCCGGTTCGCTGCGCAGCATCGCCACGTCGGCCCAGATGAACAGCGGCGCGTGGTAGACGCCGAACTGGTTCTTGCCGAGCGCGCCGTTGATCGCCTGCTTGTTGCTGAGGGTGCCGTCGGTGAGGTTCAGCATGGTGGTCGGGATCTCGACGAAGCGCAGGCCCCGGTAGACCATGGCGGCGGCCAGTCCGGCCAGGTTGCTGATCATGCCGCCGCCGAGCGCGCCGACGATCGAGTCCTTGGTGGCGCCGGCGGCCACCAGCCGCTCGCAGAGGGCGGTGAGTTCGGGCCAGCCCTTGACGCCCTCGCCCTCGGCCACGGTGACGAGGTTGACGGCGACGCCCGCCCGGCCGAGCCGGTGCGCGAGGTCCCGGCCGAACAGCTCGTACAGCGGCTGGCTGGTGACCAGGTAGAACTCGTCGAACGCGTGCCGGCCCAGGTACTCGGGCAGCCGGTCGCCGATGGACTCGCCCAGATAGTACGGGCAGCTTGGGCTGGTCCCGCTGGACAGCTCGATGATGGTTCCGTCGGACACGTCGGTCCTTTCGTGCGCGGTGTCGGAACGGGTGGTGTCGGAACGGGTGGTCCCGGGGTGCTCGGTCCCGGCGCGCGTGGTCCCACGGCGCGCGGTCGTGGTCCGGGTGCTCCCTTCGGCGCGCCTCGTGCGCGGGGGTGGTGCTCCCGGTGGTGCGGGCGAGGCCCGGCCACGCGGTGGCGTGCTCCCGGTGTGCGTGGTCGGCGGGGCGCTCCGGACGGTGTTCGGGCCGGTCGGGTGCGACGCGGGTCAGCGGTGTGCGAGGTAGCCGTCGAGGTCGAGCAGCCCGTTGCCGCTGACGCAGGCCACGATCACCTCGTCCCGCCCGGTCTCCCGGGCCAGCACGGCGCGGTCCACGGCCGCGCGCAGCGCGTGGCACGACTCGGGCGCGATCAGCATCCCCTCGGTGGAGAGCACCAGCCGCCCGGTCTCGAACGCCTCGGCCTCCTCGTACGCGACCGCGTCCAGCAGCCCCTCGCCGCGCAGCACGCCGATGAGGGGCGAGCCGCTGTGCTGGCGCAGACCGCCGACGTGGGTCTCCGGGAGCTCGTAGTCCCGGCCCAGGGTGTACGACTTGCCGAGCGGGGTGACGCCCTCCGGGTCGGCGTGGTCGTAGCGCAGGGTGCCCCGGGTGAGCCGGGGGGCGCTCGCGGACTCCGCGCCGAGCAGCAGCAGCCCGTCGCCGCGCTCCGCCTTCTCGGCCAGGTAGGGGCCCATGAAGCCGCCGAGGTTGCTGCCGCCGCCGACGCAGGCCACCAGCGCGTCCGGCTGTTCGCCGAGGGCGGCCAGCTGGGCCTTGGTCTCCTGGCCGATGACGGTCTGGTGGATGAGGACGTGGGCCAGGTTGCTGCCGGAGATGTAGCGGGTCTCCGGGTGCAGCGCGGCGTGGCTGATCGCCTCGCCGATCGCGGTGCCGAGCGAGCCCAGCAGGTGCCGCCCGTCGCGCAGCAGGGCCTTGCCGACCGGCGTCCGCTCGCTGGGGGAGGCGTGCACCTCGGCGCCGAGCATCTCGATCAGCGCGCGCCGCCCGGGCTTCTGGTGGGCCGAGACCCCGGCCCAGTAGATGACTGCCCGCAGGCCGAAGCGGCGGGCGGCCCAGGCCACCGCGTGGCCCCACTGGCCGGCGCCGGTCTCGGTGACCAGCGTGTCGACGCCCTGCTCGGCCGCGAAGTGGGCCTGGGCGATGGCCGAGTTGAGTTTGAAGCTGCCGGTGGGCAGCACGTCCTCGCGCTTGAGGTAGATCCGGGCCGGGGTCTCCAGGTGGCGCTCCAGGGCCCGGGCCCGCAGCAGCGGGGTGGGGCGCCCGATCGACGCCAGCTCCTCGCGCACCCGCTCCGGGATCGCCAGGAAGGGTTCGGTGGCGCCGTCCTGGGCCCGGACGGCGTCGAGCCGGATCCGCTGCTGCAGGGCGAGCCGGGAGCCCCAGGCGTCGTGCTCCGCGCCCTCGGGCTCGCGGGGTGGCGGGACGGGGCCGGGCAGGCTGGGGACGAGGTTGAACCAGTGCGAGGGGACCTCATGGGGGTCCGCTGCGGCCGACACCGACACGGGGGTCCATTGGGCGGCTGGAGTCACGATGCATCCCTCTCGTCATCCGGATGGGGGAACCGCGCACGTCAGTTCTCGCAGCGAAACGACCGGGTGAGAAGCGGTTGGAGAGTTGTTGACCGGCTCAGTCAAGCTTTGGATCGGTTGCCGGGGGAGGACTTGACCGCAACGGTGGAAAAGCCGTCCCGGACCGGCCCGCTCCTGGGCGAAGCCCGGGTCAGCGGCCCGGCCCGGCGGCCGGGTGACGGCACCGGATCGCGCGACCGGGCGCGCGGTGACCGTCGCCGCGCCGTCTCGTTCGCCCCTTGCGGGGGCCTCCGGCCGCCCCGACCCACCGGCGCCCCGGGCGCCCCGATCCGCAGCCGTACGGGAGTTGTGCACCATGAGTACCACCGGCAAGACCGACAACACCGGCAAGACCGAGAAGATCGACCACCGCAAGCTCGGCGGCGCGCTGTACGGCGCCAAGGCCGTCCCGCAGGCGCTCGACGTCCCCGAGTTCGCCTTCCTGGCCGTCGACGGTGTCGGCGACCCGCAGCAGAGCCCCGAGTTCGGGGCCGCCATCGCCGCGCTGTACGCGGCCTCGTACGCCCTCAAGTTCGCCGTCCGGGCCGACACCGGGACGGACTACGCGGTCATGCCGCTGGAAGGGCTCTGGCGCAGCAACGACCCGCACTTCGACGCCGTCTCCGTGGACTCCTACGGCCCGGGCGACCGGGCCGGCTGGGAGTGGACCCTGCTGATCCGCCAGCCCGTCCCCTACACCGACGCGCAGCTCGCCGCCGCGCTGGCCAAGGCGGCGGCCAAGGCCGGCGCCGAGACGACCGGCCGGCTGCGCCGGGAGTCCTTCGCCGAGGGCCGCTGCGTCCAGGTGCTGCACAAGGGCCCGTACGAGACGGAGCCGCGGACGGTGAAGCTGCTGCACGACTACCTGCACACCGAGGGTCTGCGTGAGGCCGGCCGGCACCACGAGATCTATCTCTCGGACCCGACCAGGACGGCCCCCGAGCGGCGGCGCACCATCCTGCGCCAGCCGGTGTCCTGAGGCGTCGGCACACCCGGGCACGGGCCGGTGGCCGCCGTGGCGCACCTCCGCGCACCGGCTCCGGCCCGCTGGACAGCCTTGGACGCCCCCCCTAGCATCGTGAGAATCCCCGTCAGGGCCGACAGCCCGTTCGGGGCCCGTCTTCGCCCGTCCCCGGGAGCTGCCGTCACGGCAGTGTCCGTTCCCCGGCCAAGCTCCGGGGCGATCTGGATCCGGACGTCCGACCCTGGCGCGCACGGGGGGTTGCCGCGCAGGTAGGCATTGAGGTGCGATCGATTGACGTGCCATCGGTCGGTCCGTCGTCAGGCGTCGGCCCCACAGGCCCGGAATCGGCTCCGGTGGCCCGTCGGATCCCGCCCGGCGGACCCGAGAAGCGGAGGGCTTCAGTCTGCTATGAAGATCGACACGCTGAGCAGCCACGACGAGCGTCTGCGCCGGGCCATCCCCCACATCGTGGCCCAGGTCAGGGACGGTGAGGCGGCCGTCTCCCTGGAGGAGCTGGCGATGGCCACCCACACCTCGCCCGACTACCTGCGCCGGGTCTTCCGGCACCAGGTCGGGGAGCCGATCCACCGCTACGTCCGCCGGCTCAGACTCTCCCTGGCGGCCTACCGGTTGGTCTACGGCGACCGCACGATCATCGACATCGCCGTCAGCGCCGGGTACAACTCGCACGCGGCCTTCACCCGCGCGTTCCGTTCCGCGTACGGGATATGTCCCACCGACCTGCGCACCAACCCGCAGAACACGGCCTGGCCCACCGCCGGCGCGGCCGGCACCGACATCCGCCCGGCCGCGATCCCGCAGCGCCGGGTCGCGTTCTACTCCCACCTCGGCCCGATCGACAGCGCCGACACCGCCTGGGAGCGGCTGCGCGGCTGGCTCACCACCCACGGCCACTGCCCGGCCCGCTCGAAGGCCCTGGGCGTCTCCTACGACGACCCGGACTTCTTCATCGGCGCCCGGACGCGGCACGACATCTGCGTCCCGGTCCCGGACCGCTTCGACCCGCAGAGCCGGGACGGCATGGGCGTCCAAGTGGTGCCCACCTCCAGCGGACTGGCGATGCGTCACGTCGGGCCGCCCGAGCTGATCCCGTTCACCTACATGCACCTGGCGGTCAGCGCCGCCACCAAGGGCATGCAGCGCACCGAGCGTCCGCCGCTGCCGTACTACCTGGAGTTCTCGTCCTTCCCGTCGGCCCACCCCGAGCGCCAGGTCGCGGTGGACGTCTATCTGATGCCGCACATCTGCCGGAATTGAGCGGAGCGCGCCCGGGCAGTGGGCACGCCCCCCACACCCCACGCGCGCCCCGGGCAGTCGCCCGGGGCGCGCGCACTCCTGTCGGGAACCGCGTCAGGTGCTGTAGACCCCGACCTCGTAGAGCGAGTAGCCCCACTGCGTGCCGCGCTGGAGCCCGTGGACCCGGACGTACCGGGCCGGCACACCGGTGAACCGTGCGGTCTCCAGGCCGCCGCCACCGGTGCTGGTGGACCACACCGACTGCCAGGTGGCGCCGTCGGTGGAGACCTCGATCCGGTACGCCTTCCCGTAGGCGCGCTCCCAGTCCAGGGTGACGCGTCCGACCAGGGTGGTGGCCCCGAGGTCGATCCGCAGCCACTGGTCGTCGCTCCAGTCGCTGGCCCAGCGGGTGCCCGTGCTGCCGTCGATCGCCCGGTCGGGGGCGTAGCTCGTGAACGGGTTCCACTCCGCGGAGCCGGCCGTGGCCGAGGAGCCGGCCGCGAGGTTCGTCGCGGCCCGGTGGTGCTCGGCCGCGCCCCAGGTGCCGAGGTAGGACTCGGCGCCGCGGAAGAGGTCGTCCACCACGTCCTGGCCGCCGACCAGCCGGATGTCCTCCAGCCAGTCCGGGACGAGGCCGTAGTGCGCCGCGCCGTCGGTGTTGAGGTCCCAGGTGCGTGCGCCGGTGGTCTGCCGCTCGACGACGGAGCCGCCGTCGGCGGTGCGGAACGGGTAGCGGACCGGGTTCGGGGTGTTCGCGCCGCGCGGGGCCGGCCAGCCGCCGAGACCGTTCATGTCGGTCCCGTAGCCGTAGCCCACCCCGTACTTGTCGCGCAGCGCGTCGGTGCGCTTGGCCTCCGAGCTGAACGCCTCGGCGCCGTTCATGTACTGGGCGACGAAGCCGCCGAGCCGGTAGACCCGCTCGGTCCAGTCGAGGTCCATCCAGCTGTGCGAGGAGATCACGCCCGGGTACGAGGCCGATTCGAGGATGTCGAAGGCGCGGTCGGCCGCCTTGACGCTCATGTGGTCGACCTCCAGCATCATCTTGCGCTGCATCATGCCGCGCACCGCGTACTCGCCGAGCTCGGTGAGGCCGCGGGTGTTGCACTGCGCGCCGGCGGCGTACGACGGGACGGCCACTCCCGGTGGCAGCGAGCTCTCGGCGCCCGGCGCCGGGGCTAGGCCGATCGGGTTGTCGTGTTGCGGCCCGGCGCACTGCTCCGTCGCCCAGAAGGTGCCGGTGGACAGGAACTGGCCGACGTTGATGGCCGTGCCGAGGCCGCCCTCGTCGAAGCGGACCCCGCACAGCGCGTTGTCGAACTTGTGGCACAGGAACATGCTGCGCACGCCCAGGCCGTAGAGCTCGTCCAGGCCGCGGTCGATGTCGGCCCGGCTGCACTGCGCGACGTCCAGGATCTGCTTGCAGCCGAAGGGTTCGGAGGTCTCCACGCCGAGGACGACGGCGAGCTTGCCCTGCTTGACCACCTCGCGGGCCTGCGCGCTGTCGGTGACGATCCGGAACCAGCCCTTGCCCGCCCCGCCGTACATCCGGTCGATGTAGGCCTGCAGCTCGTACGTCTTGCGCGCCTGGAGGCGGATGGAGTCCATCTCGTCGCAGCCGCGGTCCTTGAAGAAGTAGATCGAGCAGATCACCCCGTTGGTGACCAGGTCGTTGACCAGCACCCGCTGGCCGCCGCGCCAGGCCCGCTCGACCCAGGCGTAGTAGTTCTGCTCGTGGGTCAGCGAGTCGTGGGCCGGCCAGTCCTTGAAGGTGGGCCAGCCGACCGGGTCGTGCTTGCCGTCGCCGCCCTTGGTGACGAAGTCGAAGACCGCGAGCGAGCCGTCGGGGTAGTGCTCGGGACAGTCCTTGAGCGCGTCGGCGATCCCCGACTCGGAGAACGTGCTGCCGCACAGGAGCCGGCCGCCGAAGGCCTCGTTGGACATCAGGTGGTCGTGCGCGTCGACGAAGCCGCGCACCCGCCCCTGGGCGTCGGTGCCCCGGAAGGGCTCGCCGGTGACGCCGATCTGCGAGTCGGGCGCGGGCCGCGCGACCGGGTTCCACCAGCCCGTCTCGCCCGAGGCCCCGGGGGCGGGGGCGGCGAAGAGCAGGGAGAGGAGGGTGAGGAGGGAGGCCAGGGCCGTGAGGAGTCTGCGCCGGCGGTGGGGGTGTGGGGGCATGGATCACCACTCAGGTCTTCGGTGCGCGGACGACGCGGAGGAACGGCCGCCGGCCCGGGGCACCTGACCGCCCGGCCGGCGACTGTCATGTCCCGCGTACTCGGTGTGACGAGAATCGCCACTGTTGGATTCCGAGTCAATAGGCGCGGACGGATGGCCCGTTGACGCACCGGGCCGGTCGGTCCCGGGCCGGCGCGACGGTGCGCCCGTGAGCAAGGCCCGTGCAGGGAGAGAGCAGCGGCCGTCCCGGAGCCGTACTAGCGTCGGTCGTGTTCCGCACGGCAGCCGGGAGCCCCCGCCCCGTCCGCCTCGCCGGACCGGCCGTCGGCCCCGCCGGCGGCCCGCCGGCACCACCCGCCCGAGAACCAGCGCTCCCCCCGGCCGGGCACCTCCGCCCGGCCGCGACACCGACACCGAAAGGCGTCTCATGCCCACCATCACGCTCTCCGACGGCTCGCAGAAGTTCTACAAGGACTGGGGCACCGGCCGCCCCGTCGTCCTCTCGCACGGCTGGCCGCTGAACGCCGACGCCTGGGACAGCCTCGCCGTCGCCGTCGCCGAGGCCGGCTACCGGGTCGTCGCCCACGACCGGCGCGGCCACGGCCGGTCCGAGCAGACCTGGGACGGCAACCACATGGACCAGTACGCGGACGACCTGGCCGAGCTGCTGGAGCAGCTCGACCTCACCGACGCCGTCCTGGTCGGCCACTCCACCGGCGGCGGCGAGGTCGCCCGCTACCTCGGCCGCCACGGCAGCGACCGGGTGCGCAAGGCCGTCCTGCTCGGCGCCGTGCCGCCGCTGATGCTCCGGACCGAGGCCAACCCCGAGGGCACCCCGATCGAGGCCTTCGACGGCATCCGGGCCGGCGTCGCGGCCGACCGCTCGCAGTTCTACTACGACCTCAGCGAGGCCTTCTTCGGCTTCAACCGGCCGGGCGCCGAGGTCTCCGAGGGCAAGCGCCGCGAGTTCTGGCTGCAGGGCATGCAGGCCGGCCTGAAGGGCGCCCTCGACTGCATCGAGGCGTTCTCCGAGACCGACTTCACCGAGGACCTCAAGAAGATCGACATCCCGGTCCTGGTCGCCCACGGCGACGACGACCAGATCGTCCCGATCGCGGCCTCCGCCGAGAAGGCCGTGAAGCTGCTCTCCCAGGGCGTCCTCAAGGTCTACCCGGGCGCCCCGCACGGCCTGGTCGGCGCGTACGAGGCCGCGTTCACCAAGGACCTGCTGGAGTTCGTCGGCGCCTGACCCCGCGGCTCCCCGCGACCCCGCTCACCTGCACGGCAGTCACTTCGTACCCCGAGGGCCCCGCACCTGCGCCGACGCGCGGACGCGGGGCCCGACGGGCGTTCCCGGCCCGGCACGCACACGCCCGGCAGGCGGTTAGCCTTGACCCTGCCCGGCGACGGGTCGCCGCCCGGCGACCCCGGCCCGCCGGGTCTCGCGCGCCAGCGCGGGCGGAACGAACTGCCGACCCCCGCCGGGCGGGTCGCCGGCCCGGGGGAGCGACGGTGCAGGAGGTGCGCGGCCGGCTCCTGGTCGGCCGCCGACGGGAGACGGACCTGCTGGACGCGGCCCTCGCCCGGGCCGCGGGCGGCGCGGGCGGCTCGGCCCTGCTGGTGCGGGGCGAGCCCGGCGTCGGCAAGAGCACGCTGCTGGAGTGGGCGGCCCGCGAGGCGCGCGAGCGCGGATTCACCGTCCTGCGCGCGGTCGGCGCCGAAGCGGAGACGGACTTCGCGTTCGGCGCGCTCCACCAGGCGCTCTGGCCGCTGCTCGGCGGCTCCCGCGCGCTCTCCGCCCACCAGCGGGAGGCCCTCGAAAGCGCCCTGGGCGTCCGGGCCGGCACGGCGCCGTCCGGGTTCGCGGTCGGCGCCGCCACCCTGGCCCTGCTCGCCGAGGCCTCGCAGCGCGGCCCGCTGCTGCTGGTCCTGGACGACCTGCCCTGGATCGACTCCTCCAGCGCCACCGTGTTCGCCTTCGTCCGCCGGCGCTGCGCCGAGCTGCCGGTGGTGATTGTCGGCGCGAGCCGGCCGGGCGGCCCGGTGGCCCAGGCGTGGTCGGCCGAGCCCATCGAGGTGCGGGCGCTCTCCGAGCCGGACGCCGCCCTGCTGCTGCACCGCAGTTACCCGCAGCTCGCGGAGACCACCGCCCGCCGGGTCCTGCGGGAGGCGGCCGGCAATCCACTCGCCCTGGTCGAGCTGCCGCGCCAGCTGGCCGCCGACCAGCAGCGGGGCGTCGGCCAGCTGCCCGACCGCCTCCCGCTCGGGCGCCGGCTGGAGCAGCTGTTCGCCGGGCGGCTGGCGGCGATCACCCCGGCGGCCGGACACCTGCTGCTGCTGGCGGCCCTGGCCGCCGGGCCGGACTCCTCGGGTGGGGGCTGGCTGCGGGCCGTCGCGGGCGAGGACGCCGAGGATGCCCTGGCCCAGATCGAGGACGGCGGCCTGGCCGGGTTCGACCCGGCCGGGCGGCTGGTCTTCCGCCACCCCCTGGTGCGCACCGCCGTGATCTCGGCGGCCTCCCCGGTCGCCCTGCGCGAGGCCCACCGCGTGCTCGCCCGGTGTCTCGCGCCGCAGGACCCGCAGCGGCTGATCCACGAGGCGTCGGCGGCGCTGCTCCCGGACGAGGACCTGGCCCGCCGCCTCCAGGAGGCCGGCAGCCGGCTGGCCCGCCGGGGCGGCGACGCGGAGGGCGCGCTGCTGCTGGACCGCGCCGCCGCGCTCAGCGCCGACCCGGACGAAGGCACCCGCCGGCTCACCTGGGCGGCCGTGATGGCGGCCCGCGGCGGGCAGTTGCGACACACCGCGGCCCTGGTGGAGGAGTTGCGGAGCCGGCCGGTGCCGCCCGACATCGCCCCGTTGTTCGCCTACGCGGTCGTGTACGTCGACCAGAGCCACCGGATCGACTTCGAGTCCGCCTCCGCACTGCTGCCCGCGGCCCTCGACGCACTGACCGCGCCCGGCGCCGAGCCCTTCGACGGCCTCGCCGAGCAGGTCTTCTTCAAACTGCTGCTCACCGCGACCTACACCGACGATCCCAGGGCCTGGCAGGCGCTGGACCGGCACCACGCGCACGTCTCGGAGCCCGCCCGGCTCTGCCACCGGGCCTGGCTCGACCCGGCCCGGACCGCCGCCGGCGTGGCCGGGGAGCTGAGCGCGGTCGTCGACCGGATGAGCGAGGAACAGGAGGCCGGGGCGGCCTGGCTGCTGCTCTGGACGGCCTCGGCGGTCGAGGTGGCCGACGGCGACCTCTGGCGGCGCTTCACCGGCCTGCACGGCTACGCCACCCAGGGCTCCGTCGCGAAGGCCAAGTGCTACCAGGACTTCCTGCGCGGCCGCTGGGACCTCGCCGCCGTGTGCCTGCGCGAGGCCGAGGCCGCGGAGGAACTCGGCTACCACTGCAACGCGCTGATGTTCCGCTTCTACCACGCCCACTTCCTCGCCGGCCGCGGCGACGAGGCGGGGCTGCGGGAGACGGCGGGGCTGATCCGGCCGGTCGCCGCGCGCGCCGGGATGCGCCTGGTGCTGGACCGGCTGACCCACCTGCAGGGCCTGGCCGCCCTGGCGCACGGGCGGTACGAGGACGCGTACACGCACTTCACCGGGCTGGCCCCGGCCGGGCGGCTGCCCAGCGGCCTGCGCTGGTTCCACCAGCTCGCCTTCGACCTGGTCGAGGCCGCCGTGCACACCGGCCGGCGCGCCGAAGCCCGCGCCCACCTCGCCACCGGCCCCGCCCAGCGGCCCGGCGAGATCTCCGGCCACCACGCCTTCCTGTTCGCCGCGGCCGCCGCCCTGGCGGCCGAGGACGACGCGGCCGACGACGCCTACCGCGCCGCGTACGCCGTCCCGGGCGCCGACCAGTGGGTCTTCGAACTGGCCCGGCTGCGGCTGGCCCACGGCTCGTGGCTGCGCCGCCGCCACCGGGCCGACGCCCGGGACGTGCTCCGCACGGCGCACCAGGCCTTCCGACGGCTCCAGGCCGAGCCGTGGGCCCGGCGCTGCGAGGAGGAACTGCGCGCCGCGGGCGGCCCGCTCGCCCCGGAGCCGCACCGGGTGCCCGACGCACTGACCGGGCAGGAGCTGCGGATCGCCAGGCTCGCCGCGACCGGCCTGAGCAACAAGGAGATCGGTCACCGGCTCGGACTCTCGCACCGCACCGTGGCGGCCCACCTGTACAAGGTCTTCCCCAAACTCGGGATCGCCTCGCGGGCGGCGCTCGCCCGTGCCCTGGAGGGCCACTGAGGCTGCGGTCTCCTCCCGCCGGGCTCCTCCCGTCCCGCGCCCGCTGTAACGGCCGCGCACTCCTCCTGTCCTCACCGTGCACGGCCGCCGCCGTCAGGCGCAGCGACAGTCAGATGACCTAGGCAACCGTCCGCTCCCCGGACCAGGCTGGTCGTGCGGGGCTTCGGCCGTGAACGCCGAGAGAAGGGGACAGCCAGGTGAACCTGCAGGTCACGACCGCCGCGGTGCCGGACGGGGAGAAGGCGGTGCACTGGGGCAGGGCGGTCTCCCACGCCCTGGCGCCGGTGGAGGTGGTGCCGCTCGCCGACGGCCCGTTCGACGGCCGCCTGGAGTCGCACCGGCTGGGCTGCCTGCGGGTGTCCACGCTGGAGGCGGACGCGACGCGGGTCTCCCGGACACCGGGCCTGATCGCCCGCTCGCCCGGGGCGGAGGCCCAGGTGGCGGTGGGCGTCCAGGTGTCCGGCCGCGCGGTGCTGACCCAGGACGGCCGCCGGGCCGAGCTCGCGGCCGGCGACCTCGTGCTGTACGACACCGCACGGCCCTACTCGGTCGACTATCCGCAGCGCTTCCGCTCCCACGTGTTCCACCTGCCGCACCGGCTGCTCGGCGTACCGGAGGCCGAGATCCGCCGGGTGACCGGGCGGGCCGTCAGCTCACAGGAGAGCCTCGGGGCCGTGCTGCGCCCCTTCCTCGACACCCTCGCCGATGCCGCGCCCAGCTACCCGTCGGCCGTCGGTGACCTCCTGGCCGGCAGCGTCGCCGACCTCTTCCTCACCCTCGTCGCCGAGCTCGCGGGCCGGCCGGCCGCCGAGCCCGACGTCGCGAACCTCCACCTCGTCCGGCTGGTCCGCACCCACATCGACCGCCACCTCGGTGACCCCGGGTTGACCCCGCAGAGCATCGCCGACGCCCACCACATCTCGGTGCGCTACCTGCACCGGCTCTTCGAGAAGGAAGGGGTGACGGTGAGCCGGCTGATCCAGCGGCGCCGGCTGGAGGAGTGCGCCCGGGAACTCGGGCGGCGCAGCCGCAGCGCGCCGACGGTCTCGGCGGTCGCCCAGCGCTGGGGGTTCGTCAACCCCGCGCACTTCAGCCGGGCCTTCCGGGCCGCGTACGGGACGTCCCCGCGCGAATGGCGGCTGCGGCGCGCCGACGGGGCCTGACGGGCTGCCGGGGCCGCCGGGGGGTGTGCATGAGGGGCGTGCGCGTCGGGACGGCCGTGCGCGGAGGGGCATGTTCCTGTTCACTCTCGGCACCGTTCGCGGGCCGACCGCCGCCTAGCGTGGCGAGGTGCCGTCCGGGCCGCTCCGGCCCCGGGCCGGGCACGACCTCCGGGCACGGTGGCAGTCCCCCCGGCTCGCCGCCGTGCCCGGAACCGCCGCGGCGGCCACCACACGCCGCGGCGCCGGACGCGAGGGCGAGGCGACGACCACCCGCGAAGCCGGCCCGGCCGGCCGCTACGCCAGGAGCGCACCCGTGTCCGACAGCACCACCCCCGACGGCCGGAACCCGATCCTGGACCACGACCTCCAGGACTTCCTGACCGCCCGCGCCCGCAGGCCGGACGGGTCCGCGCCGCTGGACCTCTCCTTCCTGGCCGGCCCGCACCCGTCGGACGGTCACCAGGACACGGTCGTCGCCCGGCTGGCCCTGCCGACCCCGGCCGGCCGGGTCCGGATCCAGGTGGTCCGCCCGGTCGACGCCGCCCGGCCGACCCCGGTCGTGCTCTTCCTGCACGGCCTCGGCTGGGCGCTGGGGGACGCCGACGGCTACCGCCACCTGCTGCGCGAGTTCGCCGTGGGCGCCGACGCCGCCGTGGTCCTCGTCGACTACGGGCGCCCGCCCGCCGAGAGGTTCCCGGTCGCCGTCGAGCAGAGCTACGCCGTGGCCTGCTGGATCGCCGCGCACGGCCACGAGATCGGGCTCGACGGCAGCCGGATCGCCGCCGCCGGCGACTCCGCCGGCGCCAACCTGGTCGCGGCCCTGACCCTGCTGCTGCGCCGGCGCGGTGGGGCCCGGCTGCTCCACCAGGTGCTGCTCTGCCCGGTGACCGACGCGGACTTCGACACCCCGTCCTACCGCGCCTTCGCCGAGGGGTACTTCCTCCACCGGGCGGACATGCGCCGCTTCTGGGACGCCTACCTGCCCGACCCGGCCGACCGCGCGCAGGCCACCGCGGCCCCGCTCCGCGCCGGCCTGGAGGAGCTCGCGGGCCTGCCACCGGCCCTGGTGATCACCGCGGAGGCCGACGTCCTGCGGGACGAGGGCGAGGCCTACGCGGCCCGGCTGCGCCGGGCCGGAGTCCCCGTGGTGGCCACCCGCTACCAGGGCGTCGTGCACGGCTTCGTGCTGCTCGACTCGCACTGCCGCACCGACTCGGCCCGCTCCGCCCTCATCCAGGCCGTGGACACCCTGCACATCGCCTTGCACCGCCACTCCTGGTAGGCGGCCGCCCCGCCGCCGTAGTCACCCGGTGGCCCGTCGGTACGCGCCGGCGGTCCGGGCCGCGCCCCCGCCCGTCCGCACGGTCGACGAGTCCCCGCACCGACCGGAGCGCGGAGCCCGGCACGCCCGTCCCGACCCTCGCCGACGAGGCCGACACCGGGCCTCCTCGGCCGACCGGCGCCGGCAGGGCGCAGTTCCTCCTGCTGTTCTTCCTGGTCCTGCACCGCCCGAGCGGCTGGGATGGGAGGGCGGGGCGCGTCGCCCGCGCCCCTTCCCTCACCCCGTGTCAGCACCCGGCCGCCCGGGCCCACCCGGGCGGCCGTCGCAGGAGTACCGATGTCAGTCCTCACCCCCGCCCCGCCCCGGAGCGTCCCCGTCCCCGCGAGCATCGCCGGCCACCGGCTCGGCCCGCTGCGGGTCTCCTCGATCGTGGCCGACCCGTGGCCGGCCGCGCACGGCCGCAGCGTGGTGCTGTGCGGCCGGGAGGACCACATCACCCTCGTCCTGCCGCAGCACGGCACGGCCGCGCTGCTGCTGGACGGCCACCGGCTGCCGCTGCGGCCGGGCACGTTCGCGGTCGCCCGGGCCGGCCGCCCGGTCGTCCTGGAGGTGTCGGAGGCCTTCTCCGGTACGGTGTTCCACTGGCCCCGGTCGGCTGCCGGTCTGACCGAGGAGGACCTGCTGGAGCTGTCCGGCGCGGCGTTCGAGACGGACACCGGGACGGCCGCACTGGTGGCCGCCTACCTGGGTCGCCTCGCCCGTCCGGTGGTCTCGCTGGACCCGCAGCTGGCCGGCCGGCTCGCCACCACGGCCCTGGACCTGCTCACCGTCCTCGCCCACGAGCACCGCCGGCGCGCGGCCCGTGCGGTGCCCGAGGAGCTCCGCACCACGATCGCCAGGACGAAGGAGTACATCCTGCGGCGGCTGGGGGAGCCCGGTCTCACCCCGGAGACGATCGCGGCCGCCCACCACTTCTCGGTGCGCTACCTCCACAAGCTCTTCCAGCACGAGGGCGTCACCGTGGGCCGCTGGATCCAGCGCCGGCGCCTGGAGATGTGCCGGCGCGACCTGGCCCGCCCGTCGGCCCGCCCCGCCACGGTGGCGACCGTCGCCGGGCGCTGGGGGTTCGTCAGCACCAGCCACTTCAGCCGGGTCTTCCGCGCCGCCTACGGGGTCACCCCGCGCGAGTGGCAGGCGGGCACCCGGGAGGACGTCACCTGCTCGGCCCTCCCGGCCTGACCCGCGGCCGGACGGGGCGGTACGGCCGCAGTACCGTCCCGATCGGACAGCGCTGGATCAGAGCGGCGCCTCACCACGACCGGGCTCCGGCGTCGCTCGTCGACCGCCTCCAGGAGTACGTACTTCGCCCGCGTGCCCCGTGGAGCGCGGCCTCACGTCTCGGGCGGTGCCTCGCCCTCCTGGCGCTGCCGCCGGCGGTAGTTGCGCATGGACACCTGGGAGCCGCAGCCGGTACTGCAGTAGAGCCCTGCCCCGTTGCGGGTGCGGTCGAAGAAACCGAAATGGCACGGGGGGTTGCGGCACGCCTTGATGCGCCCCCAGTCGCCGGTCTGCGCGAAGGTCGTCACCGCGGCCAGTACGGTCCCGAACACACGCGGCACCCCTGCCTGCGGCGACGCCAGCTCGACGCCACCGGCCGTGACCACCGTCGCCAGCGGGTAGAGCGCACCCGCGCGCCGCAGATGCCGCTCGGCGTCCCGTAGCGGCTCGCCCAGGCTCTCCTCGTCACCCGAGTGTGCGAGCAGCAGGGTCACCAGGGCGTCGCGCAGCTCGCGCGCGGCCGCGGCGTCGGCGTCGGTCGCCACGGTCTCGCCGCCGAACTCGTCGTGCTCCGCGAGCCACGCCGCGAACGAGTCCCCGTTCCCGAAGAGCTCACGCCGGCCGGCCCCGTCCGCGCGCGTGTTCACGAACGCGAGCACGGTCTCCACCGTCGGCATGACGGTGCGCTGGCTGGGTTTCGCGGATCCGGCCGCAGCACTGCTCATCGCCCCATCCTACAGCAGCAAGAACAGGTGCTAAGCCGTCTAACGGGCAACGCGTGGCACCAGCTCGCTTGACGCGTTATGAGCTATCGGCTTACGGTCGCAACATGAACGGAACTTCGAACCAGCAGACCGCCCCCCGCACATGGCTCATCACCGGCGCGACGTCCGGCATCGGCCGCGAACTGACCCGCCAGGCACTGGAGAACGGCGATGCCGTCTCGGCGCTCGCCCGCGACACCGCCTCCCTGGACGAACTCACCGAAGCGCACGGCGACCGCCTGCTCCTCGTCCCCGCGGACGTGCGTGACGAGCAGGCCGTCCAGGAAGCGGTGAGGCGCACGCTCGCGCGGTTCGGCCGCATCGACGTGGTGGCCAACAACGCCGGCTACGGACTCTTCGGAGCCGTCGAGGAAGCCTCCGACACGCAGGCCCGCGCCGTGTTCGACACCAACGTCTTCGGAGTGCTCAACGTGCTCCGCGCGACGCTGCCGGTACTCCGCGCCCAGCGATCCGGACACATCCTCCAGGGCTCGTCGCTCTACGGGCAGTCCGCCCACCCCGGCGTGGGACTGCTGGCCGCCACCAAGTACGCGGTCGAGGGACTGTCGGACGCCCTGGTGGCCGAGGTCGCACCGCTCGGCATCAAGGTCACGATCATCCAGCCGGGGCTGACCGCCACCCCCTTCCTGACCAACCTCGACGTCGCGGCCGGCCTCGACGACTACGACCAGACCGTCCGCGAGGTCCAGAAGGGCATCGGAGAACTGCCCGCATCCGCGTTCTCCTCCGCAGCCCGGATCGCCGAAGGCATCCGAACCGCGGTCGACGACCCCAACCCCCCGCTGCGCCTGGCTCTCGGCACCTCCAGCGCCACCGGCATGCGCACCGCCCTGGAGGCCCGCACCGCAGACCTGGACGACTGGAATCGCGTCACCGACGCCGTCGACAGGTAGTCGCACGTCCCGCAGGGGCCTCGGCGCTGACGGCCGAGGTTCGGGGCCGGTGAGACGACTTCGGTCATCGTGGGTGACGTCCACGAGACGACGGTGGCCCGGACCGCTGAGCGGTCCGGGCCACCGTCTGCCCTGGCGAGCGGGTGCGGAGGACACGAGATTCGACCTCGTGAGAGTCACCCCCACCGTCTCCTTCGAGTGAGCGCCCGGCCCGCCGTGCCCGGCCCCGGAGCAGAGGTCAGTCCGTCGTGGCCGTCAGGGTGGCTTCCAGTCGGGTGGCCTCGGCCAACCGGGCCGGGTCGGCGGCGGATTCGGCGAAGGATCTGGCCTCGCGGGCGGCGGTGAGGGCGCGGGAGCGGTGGCCGAGTTCGGCCAGGGCGTGTGCCTGGCCGAGGGCGGCGATGGCCTGGAGGAGGGGGACGGCGACGCGGGCGCCCACGGCGCGGGCTTCGGTGTAGGTGCGCTCGGCCTCCTGCGCGCGGCCGAGGGCCAGCAGGGTCTCGCCCTTCTGGGTCAGGGCGTTGGTGCGCGTGAAGTCGCCGATGTGCGCGGCGGGGGCGGTGGCGGGGTCGGCGAGCAGGGCGAGGATGGTGTCGGTGGTGGCCACCGCGTCGGCGTGGCTGCCGGTGGCGGCCTGGGCTGCGGCCAGGGCGAGCAGGGCCTGGGGGCGGCCCTCGCGGTCGCCCGCCGCCGCGAAGAGCTCGGCCGACCGCCTGGCGCGGGGGACCGCCCCGGCGGGTTCGCCCAGCCGGATGGCGGCGGCCGCGGCGTAGAAGTGCGCCCACGCCTCCTGGGTGGCATCCCCGCCGCGGCGGGCGAGTTCGGCCGCCTGCTCCGCGATGGCGGACGACTCGCGGGGCTGGTGCGAGCAGTAATGAACCGCCCAGGCCAGGTAGTTGGCGTGAGTGGCCGCGAGGACGTCGTCGCCCAGCGCGTGCGCCGCCGTACGGGACAGCCCGAAGACGGTGGGCCAGTGGCCCCAGTTGGTCCAGCGGTCGGAGAACCAGTGCATGGACTCCGCGGTCCGCACCACCTCGTCGTGGCGGCCGGCCGCGGCCGCGACGCGCAGTGCGGCCAGCCAGTTGGCGCTCTCGGCCTGCAGCCAGGCCTGCGCGGCCCGCGCCGCGCCGAGCCGAGCCCCGCCGTCACCGTCGCCCCGTCGTCCGGCGGCGGGCCGGGCTGGAACCACTGCCCGGCCGCCGCCGCCGTGTCCAGCAGCCAGCGGTGCAGCGCCGCCTCGGCGGCGGCGCGCTCCTGCGGGGTCTCCTCCTCCTGGAGCCGCTCGCGCGCGTAGAGCCGCAGCAGGTCGTGGAAGAGCAGCCGGTCGCCGGCGGTGTGGCCGAGCAGGCCCAGGTCGAGGAGTTCGTCGAGCATCTCCTCGACCAGGTCTGGCCGCAGGCCGGTGAGAGCCGCGCCCGCCCCCGTGTCGAAGTCCGCGCCCGGGACGAGCGCCAGCCGGCGGAAGAGGCGGCGTACCGGCTCGGAGAGCTGTTCGTAGGAGAGCCGGAACGCCGAGCGGATGCGCAGATCCCCGGCGGTCAGGCGTTGCAGGCGCAGATCCTCGTCCCCGAGCCGTTCGGCGAGGCCGTCCGCGCTCCACGCGGGCCGGCTGAGCAGCCGGTTCCCGGCGATGCGCAGCGCCAGCGGCAGGTGCCCGCAGAGCTCGGCGATCCGAGCGAAGGCGGCCGGGTCCGACCCGCCTGCGCCGCCGTCCGCCGGCTCGTCGTCGCGCTGGGCGAGGATCGCGCCGAGCAGCGCGGTGGCGGCGTCCACGGGCAGCGGCGCCAGGACCAGCCGCCGGGCGTGTTCGATCCCGGCGAGCGTGCGGCGGCTGGTCACCCAGAGCCGGCCCGCGCCCGGTCCCGGGAGCAGCGCGCGCACCTGGGCCTCGTGCGCGGCGTTGTCCAGGACGACGAGGGCCTGCCGCTCCCGCATCAGCCGGCGGTAGAGCCCGCGGCGCTCGTCGGTCTCGCCCGGCAGGTCCCGCTCGCGGACGCCCAGCGCCCGCAGCAGGCGGCCCAGGGCGTCGTGCGGGGCGACGGGCTCGGCGTCCAGGCCGCGCAGGTCGACGAAGAAGCAGCCGTCCGCGAACCGGTCGGCCAGCCGCGCCCCGGCGTGCACGACGAGTGCGGTCTTGCCCAGTCCGGGCGCGCCGGAGACGATCGAGACCGGCGGACGGCCGAGGGCGCCGGCGGTCCGGGCGAGCCAGCCGGTCTCGGTCTCGCGGCCGGTGAAGTCGGGTACTGCGGGCGGCAGATCACAGAGGCCGGGCGTATCGGTGGCCGAATGCCGCCGCCGGCCCGCGCGGGCGGCGCCCAGCAGCGCCTCGGTGTCGGCCGGGCCGAGCCCGAGGGCGCTGGCGAGGGCCTGGACGGTACGGGCCTGCGGGCCGCGGCTGTGGCCGCGCTCCATGTCGCCGATGGCGCGGGCGCTGACGCCCGAACCCTCCGCCAGCTCCTCCAGGGTCAACCCGGCGTCGTGGCGGTGCGTGCGCAGCAGCGGCCCCAGGGCCGGAACGTCCGGCTGGCTCATCTGACCCCCTGATAGGTGAGGGTCCATCCTACCGGTCGACGGCTCTGACCTGCGACGACCTGCGGTTTCCGGCCACCGGGCAGGCGCCGCCCCACCCGGTCGCCACCCCGGCGCACCCGGTGCCGCCGGGGCCGGGTGCGCCGGGGCCGGG